>SVMS01000001.1 GCA_015067255.1 Oscillospiraceae bacterium | reverse complement strand
TATTTTTTTCATTACTTCTTACTATAAATACTATATATTATGCATAATACTAGCCAAAATTAGGCCTGCGGCAGCGGTAAAAAATATAAGAAGTGTTGTGGACAAGATGAATAAAATACAACAAATTAAGGGGATGTAAAAAAGCACAGAACGCATAAAACAAGTAAATAAAAGAACATATAATATGTTTTTTAAAAGTAAAGAGCAAAAATTAATAGAAAAATATCTTTTTGATAGTTCTTTCAAGAAATATACGTTTTATGCTATCTGCCAATTTCGCCCTCGACGTACCTCTGTACGCCAAGTAGGGTAGAGTAAATAATTCGAACACGCCTCAAAGCGTAATCTTTCGGTTCTTTTTACCCAATTTATTCTTGCAAGGCACGAGCCTTGCTTCGCCTAAATTTATCAAAAATCCCTCGAAATCTTTTCACTTTGAGGTCGAAGATTTTAAAAAGAGAGGATTTTTGTTCGTATAAGGCATAAAACGGAGTTAATCCTTAATGGATTAACGAGTATTTTAACACAGTACGGGCGAAAATCCGCCTTTTTAAAACGTATTCGGATTATTCGCTCTACCCTAAACCGCCGACAAGGCTTTGCCGGCGCGAAATTGACAGATTCTGCTTGATTTTCCTATCCCCCAAAAAAGGGACTGTAAAAAACGAAAAAGTTTTTTACAGCCTCTTTTTGTTTAGATAACTGCCGAAAAAAACTTGATATTATTCGAATTATATGATATTATGAAATGTGGGACATTAGCATTTTTTTATAAAAAACTTAAAAAACAAACTTATTACAGGATATTAAAGATATTATCTGTATTTTTGTTTTTAGGAGAAAATTATGGGTAAGCATTCAGCACCGAGACAGAACTTTTTTAAAAGTCAGGTTTTTAAAAAAGCATTAACAATTGTTCTCACAGTTATTGTCACTGCTTCTCTTTTGCTCAATTTATTTACTTTTATTATGCCTGTTGTAAAATATTACGGAAACAGTATGTCGCCAACACTTAAAGACGGACAGATTTTAATTGTAAACAAGATGGCAAAAATTGAAAACGGCGATATCATAGCTTTTTATTATAATAATAAAGTAATTGTGCGCAGAGTTATTGCTTCGGGAAACGATCAGGTTACCATTGATGTTTTCGGAACTGTATCAATAAACGGTAAAGAGCTTGAAGAAAACTATATTGAGAATAAAACTTTAGGACAAAGTAATCTTAATTTCCCTTATAACGTGCCTGCAAATTCATATTTTGTTTTAGGAGATAACCGTGATGTTGCTATGGATAGCAGACTTTCGGAAATTGGCACAGTAACTAAAGACAGACTTTTGGGAAAAGTGATATTCTCATTAAAGCCTTTTGGCGATGTAAAATAAAATCCAACAAAGAGATGGCTTGTAATGGATGCTTTTAAAAGCAACAAATTACAATTGAATATCAGAAACATTTTGTTCTATACAGTATGTACGCTTTTCTGTGTTGCCTCCTGTGTGTTTTTGTTTTTTCTCAGCGTTACTCACGCGGTGGCTTTAGAACAGGAAATCCGTTGCGGAATAGAGGAGCATACTCACACAGACTCTTGCTATAACGGAGATTTTCTTACTTGCGACAAAACGGCGCACACTCATGACGGTAACTGTTATATCGTTCTTTTAAAGGAAAATGACATTAACGAAATTCTTACCTTGATTGGTGACAATGATGACCATTCTCTTGAAAATGTCATTACGGATACTATGTCTACGGCTTTAACCTTTAATTCCAACATAAACAGTCCAAATTCTGATACGAATAATGAGGTGCCGCTTACCCGTGATACGGTAGAGGAACTTAATAATACAATTTCCGATGAAGAAAATTTACCCGATATCGTTCTCAATGAAAACATTAACAGCGTTCAGATGCTTGCGGTAGGTAATCAGAATCAAAATACAGCGCAAACTTTTGCTGTCGATATCGGAGGAAAACCTGCCACAAGCGGAATGGTTGCCAATGTTTATGTTTATATCGACGGCGCGTGGAAATTCATTGGTACAACCGATATTACAAGAAGCGGAAGCGGTTCAAACTATTCGGTTCACGTTGCTACAGACGGACTTTTATCTCTCGTAAACGAGGCTCTTGATACTGATTACACTTATCAATCCTTTGATATTTCGGCTTCAAGGTATCAGTCATCAAGTTTTACTAAATATACTCTTGATGACCAGAGCACAACTATCGCAACAAGACAGAGTAACAGCAACTCTTCAAAGGTAAGATATATCCGTCTTGTTCCAAAGGGGACTAATTCGGCAACCAGTACAGCCTTTAATTTTTATACTGTATCATATTATTATCCGGACGGAAGTTCAAATCAGAAAATTCTTCGCGCAGGCTCAGAAGTAACCATTCCCGAGGGAAATTATCAATGGTCTGACGGAAGAAATACATATACGGCAGGAGATACTGTTACTGTAAATTCAAAAACCACTTTAACTGCAACACCTTTCTATACCGTTACTTATCAGTATCTTAACGGTACTGTAAGAGAAGAAGTCGTTTTGTCGGGAACTTCAATCAGGCTTCCTTCGGGAAATGCCGATTGGCAAGGCAACGGAAATATATATGAAGCGGGTGCATCCGTTGTTATTTCTAAGGATACAGTCTTTATGGAAATGCCCCCTTACATAAGAGTAAATTATAACGTTGCATTCCCGGATGTAAACGGAGTAACTGTTTCCACAAAGCCGACTGTTGCGGGACTTTCCGTAACAACTGTTAGCGATGGCTTTGCAGAGGGCATCTCAGCGGTAATAAGGAACGTTTCTCAGCAAAGTGTTTCGGGCAAGGTTTCAAACAACTCAACAGGTCTTTCCCGTGTAATTCAGTTCAGAGGCTGGAGAATTCAGAATACAGATATCATTTTACAGCCCAATACAACTCTTGTATGGGATGAATTAATGCAATATGCCACAGATTCAACCATTAATCTGACAGCTATATGGGAATACAACGCTTTGCAGACAGCTAGCTTCTTTATTCGTTTTGACTCAGTGGCGGTAGATACCGAGGGAAATATTACAGGACAGGACTCCAATAAATATACAAAAGAGATTTTTGCAGCCTATGTTGGCGGAGTTGATACCTCTCTCGGCACAGGCACTCTCCAGAACAGATACGGGATTGCCGACACAACCGCGGACAACTCTTACGGCGCCGACCAAAAAATCAGAGCGCTGTACGGTGAAAGAACTGACGGAGTATGGCTAAGCGCCTTCCCAAGCGATGAATTCGTTTTCTCAAGTCTTGTTCAGTACGCAAATACGGGCTACCTTTCTGTTGACGGTGTTCCTGTAAAAGCAGAGGACCTCAACGATAGAGAGTATGCAATTCGCTGGTACGTATTCAAATCGCAGGATGATGCGTGGCATATTGACGGCAAGCTTGTTAAAAAGGAAGGTCTTATACACGTTTATAAGACCTTTGCAGGTAACAAAGAGCTTATAACCGAAGCTAAATCTGATTTCTATATTGATGCAACCGACGTTTCAACAGGAGTAAATACTGTTTTAAATCTTAGCAATGCTACCTCTTACAACTCTGCTACTGATACTTATATGTGGGAGATTACCAACGTCGATTACGGCGAGCTGTGGACAATTACCGAGCATCCCCACTTATTCAGTGACCCCAGCGTTGAATTCAGCGTTTATTCAGAATATACCGTTGTAGATGCCCACGAAAATCAGTCAATAACAGGAAGCGGCACATCGCTGACAGTCCGCGGTATGACCTACGCTCTTGATGAAGGTACCGATGAGGTGCTTCGTGCGGAATTTACAAATATTTATAACAAGAGTAACTCCATTATCATTAAAAAGCAAGATGCTTTGACAGGAGTATCTATCGGCGGCGCTACATTCAGACTTGTACAAAACGGAAAACCGTTGAAATTCAGCTATGACAGCCAAAGCGACAGATATATATACGATGAACAAAACGGCACTCATACGGTGCTTAGCGGAACAGCAAACGGTTATTTCGAAATTTCCATTCAGAATTTCAGCTATGATTTCGGAAACATTATTGTTGAAGAGGTTAAAGCGCCTACGGGATATTCACCTATAGGAAATATTGAAATCGGCTACATTGATGACGATAAAACAATCGGTATTATCGGCGGTAACAGTCAGATGATTAAGTATGTCAACGGCATACTTATTGTGGGAAACAGTACCGACTCTATGTCGGTAACCGCTAAAAAGCTGTGGGACTGTCCCGAAAACGAATGGCAGCCTGTAACTCTTCAGCTTCTTGCCAACGGCAAGCTTGTTACAACGGTTATAGCAGGTGTTCAGCCTCAGGTGGTACTCAGCGCAGATAATAATTGGCAACATACCTGGAGCAATTTGCCCGTCTATGTAAACGGTGTTAAGATTGAATGGTCTATCAAAGAAACGGTAATCGGCACAGAACATACAAAGGCAGACGGTTCATTTGTAAACTGGCTGGCATCCTACGGAATACCTATTCAGTCTACTGATGAAAACGGCAACCCTCACGTTACACTGACCGTTACCAACACCACAAAGCGTGTTATGCTTCGACTTACCAAAACCAATATGAATAAAAGCCTGCAGCTTCAGGGTGCAACCTTCCTTCTTGAAGCGGTGGATGCAAACGGAAATGTAATTTCCTCTGAAATTGCAAAGAATGCTACAACAGGGGAAAACGGAACTCTTATTTTTGATAATCTGAAATGCGACATCCGTTACAGGCTTACTGAACAGCAATCCCCCGAAGGCTACCTTGAACTTTCCGAATATATATATTTTACCATTCACGAAAGCGGCGCAGTTACCGTTGAAGAAAGCTATTATGCACAGGCAAGCGGTACAGCCTACAACATTCTCGTCCGAAACGCCGAGGCAATTCCCTTACCTGAATCGGGCGGCATTGGAATTGATATGTTTTATGCATTTGGTTTAATGCTAATTGTATTATCCTTTTGCATTTACATATATTACCTCTGTAAAAGGAGGTGCCAAAATTAGAAAGTGCTTTCAAAAAATAAAAATATTAAAAGAAAGGAAGAAAAACAAATGAAAGCAATGAAAAAAATCTTAGCAACAACCCTTTGCCTCTGTATGATTTTAAGCTGTGTATCAATGATAGCTTTTGCAGCAGGCGAAAACGAAGGCAGTATTTCTATCGTAAATCCTACCAACTCCGAAGCTACAGTGGCAGGAAAAACCTTCAGCGTTTACAGAATTTTCTACGCTACAACAGCCGATGCAAGTATTGCATATTCCTGGTATGCAGACCCCAAAACTCCCGTAGTTAACCCCTTCTATGAGTTCTTTGCAACTGTAGAGGATGCTAACGGAGACCCCTTGGTAACAGCAGGAAAAGCTCCTGCAGAGTATGACAACATTCAGAAAGTTGTAGATTACATCAATGAAAATCACAACTCAAACTATGCACTTTCTATTTTTGCAGAGCAAATCCACGACTATATAGCTGCAAACACTGCTAAATTCAGCGATGTTGTTATCAGCAAGAGTGCAGCAATAGGTGAGACCAGCGTAACCTTTGATAGCCTTCCCTTTGGTTATTATCTTGTATATGATGATACCGATTTCGGTACTTCAGGAACAAGTATGGTTCGTTCCGCTGTTATGGTTGATACAGTAGATACCGATATTTCCATTACTTTAAAGGCAAACCGTCCTGAACTTGCAAAACAGGTTCTTGAAAATAACGGCAGCTACGGTGAAGCTACCTCTTCGGAAATCGGCGAAACAGTAACCTTCAAAGTTACAACTCACGTTCCCAGCCATGAGTATTACAAGACAAAGTACAACTACTACATCACTGATGAGCTTCCTGCAGGTCTTTCCTTAAACACAGATTCTATTGAAGTTTCAATCGAAGGCGTTGCAGATGCTGATATCGAAGATTATTGCACAATAGAATCAAATGAAGCAGACAATTCATTTAGCGTTACAATGAAGCAAACAGCTATGATTGGCGCAGATAAGCTTGCTACAAACACAGAAATTGTAGTTACATATACTGCTGATGTTACCGAAGAAATCTCTCTTGGACGTACTGTAAATACAGCAACACTTCACTATTCAAACGACCCCAATGAGCCTGACAAAGAAGGTAGCACAACAGACGATGCGTCTGTATATACATATATGTTTGTATTGACTAAGTTTGCTATCGACGAAACTAATGCAGTTTCTGCAACAGACCGTCTTGCAGGCGCAAAATTCCAGATTTACAGCGTTGACGAAAACGGTGTTGAAACTCTGTTGAAGTTTATTGAAACTCCCAACCCCTTTGTTTCGGGAAAGGTTATGTATATTCTTGATCCCAGCAATACAGTTGGCGCAATTGATGAGATACAGGTACTTGACGGAGAAGCTATTCCCAATCCTGTAAGAAATGCTGACTACTACGGCGGCGGTCTTGGTGATATCACAATCTTCGGTTTGAAAGAAGGAACATACAAAATTGTGGAGACTGTAGCTCCCGCAGGCTTTGTTCTTCCTACAAATGGTTTTGAAATTACAATTTCCGATACTATTGATGCTAACGGCAACATTTCTATTTTAAATGCAACAGTAGGCGCACATACAGGTGACGGCGCAATCGGTAAGTTCGGCGGAGAAACAACTACCTTCCTTGCCTGGATGGATATCGGTAACAGAGCAGGTTCTGTTCTTCCCGAAACAGGTGGTATGGGTACAACCATCTTCACCGTTTTAGGTATTATTTTGATGGCAGGTGCCGTAGCTTTTTTTACTTCAAGAAAAAGAAGTAGTGTGGCATAAAAGAAATAACTCTTTTTGACGGAGCGACTTATTTCTTCAGCCACCCCGCGCAAAGCTATTTCTTTTTCTAAACACAAATTTTTGAAAGGAGGGAAAGACCTATGAAAAAGCATATACCTACAATTATAGTGGTGTTTATTTTTCTATGCGGTCTTTCCCTCTTTCTTTATCCCACCGTCAGCGATTTATATAATCAATATCTCAATCGAAAGCTTATAGGAGATTACAGCAAAACCTTTGAAAATACCACTCCCGAGCAGTTTAACAAGGCTATGAGTGATGCGGTTTCTTATAATGAAAATAAGTCAGATCCCGACAAACTGCAAAAGCTTGGTTTAACATATGAAAACGTTCTAAATGCCGCAGGAAACGGCGTAATGGGATATATTGAAATACCTAAAATAAGCGCATCTCTTGTTATTTATCATTCAATTGATGAGAGCGTGCTTCAAAAAGGCATCGGACACGTGCCCGAAAGCCATCTGCCTATCGGAGGAAAAAGCACGCATTGTGTTCTTGCGGGGCACACAGGCTTACCTTCAGCTAAATTACTTACAAATATCGACCACCTTAAAATAGGTGACCGATTTTATATTCATGTGTTAAACGAGGTTCTTGAGTACAAAATAGATGATATATCCGTTGTTTTGCCCGAAGAGGTATCACGCCTCAATGTAATCAGCGGTAAGGAATGCGTGACGCTTGTTACCTGCACACCCTACGGTGTTAACTCTCACCGTCTTTTAGTGCGTGGCGTTCGGGTTGACGGCGTTGACCTCTCTGCAAGAGAAGACGGAATTATCAATGAACTGCTGAATATTGATTTGAAATATCTGATGACGTTTTCTCTTATCGGATTATTTATAATATTTATTGCTGTTAAAAAGTTAAAAAGTATCCGCAAAATGAAAAGAAATACAGAAGAAAAAGGAGATGAGCAAACAGATGAAAACGATAATTAAAAATATATTTATTGCTGTATTGCTTATAAGCCTTACTCTTCCTTGCTTAGCGGCAGCAGAAAGCGGTAAAATAACGGTTACGTTGGAAGACAAAGATAAAAATAAAATAAACGGACTGGAAGTATATTTTTGTCAGATTGCAGAGCTGAATAGCACGGGATATCATCTCACAAACGCTTTTGAAAATTCGGGAATATCCATTTCGGGAATTGTCAACACTCCCAATGAAATGACGGCGAAAACTATTGCTGACTATATAAAGAGTAATAATGTCAGCGCAAAATCTGTAATTTCGGAAAACGGAAAGGCAGTAGTATCTGATTTAAATTTAGGCATCTGGATTGTATACCCTCAGGAAAACAGTAAATATACTTTTAATCCTTATATTGTATTTCTTCCCTTTGAGTCAAACGGCAAGCTGTATTATGAGATCTCTTCTTCTCCAAAAGTTGAGGACAGCAATCTTAATGAAATGAATATCTACGTTGTGAAAAAGTGGGATGACAGAAATAACGCATCAAAAAAACGCCCCGACTCAGTAACAGTTGAGCTTTTAGAAAATGACACCGTAGTAACCGAAGCAGTTTTAAGCGAAGCAAACGGCTGGACACACACATTTACAAAGCTTTCAAAAAACGGCAATTATTCTGTAAGAGAAAAAGCGGTTGCCGACTACAAAGCAAGCTACAGCGGGGACTTTCAAAACGGCTTTATAGTAACCAATACCTATGTAGGAGAAAAGCTTCCGCAAACAGGTCAATACTGGTGGCCGATTGTTATTATTGCTATTGCGGGTATCGGATTTGTTTTACTGGGAATTTTCGAGCTTGGAGCAAAGAAAAATGGCAAAAAGAAATAGCAGTATAATTCTTTTGCTGATTGGCTGTATTTTGCTTTTGATTGCAGGCGGATGGTATATCTATAATATCCTTGAGGATAAAAATGCAGGCAAGCAGGCGGAAAAAATTTTAAGTCAATTAGATAATGCTCAGAATAGTATAAATAAAGATAGCGCCCCTGTAATAACAGTAGGCGGCGATGCTTTTTGCGGAAAAGTAACCATTGAAAAGCTTGGGGTTGAGCTTCCCGTATATGATGAGTGGGACTATAACCGTCTTGAAACTGCCCCCTGCCGTTATACAGGCAGTATCGAAACTAACGACCTTATTATAGCGGCACACAATTATAAAAGCCATTTCGGCTCACTTGATAAGCTTCAAAACGGCGATGAAATTATATTTACAGATGCTTACGGTACAGCACATAGCTACGAGGTTTGTGAGCTTATACTTTTAGATAAAACGGCTGTTTCTGATATGCAGTCTGGCGGATGGGACTTTACACTGTTCACCTGTACAAAAAATCTCGAATATCGTGTAACTGTCAGATGTATTAAAAAATAATTTATTGCATAAAAAACGGTGTAGCCTCTGATTGAGGTTACACCGTTCTCTGTTTAATTAGCAGCCTTTTAATCTTTCGCTTTCGAAAACAAAATCGTCGAAGCCTTTTGTTTTAAGCATTTCGTAATTTTTCTCTACCATTGAAACTATTGTTTCATCTGTGATTTCGCTGTATTTCTCCAAAGCTTTTCTTACGCCGTTTTCTCTTGTGAAAGCGGCAACCTCTTTTGCAGCCTCGTCAGCTTCCGGCTCGAAGAGAAGACCTGCAGCAAGTCCTAAAGCAATATATACGGGCTTAATACCGTTTTTAGCGCATAGCTTTGCAGCGCCTGCCATTCTGTCATTGGTGGAAAGCTTTCTGATTGTATCTTTTCCGACTCTTTCGATTGTATCGCCTAAAAGTACGTTTTCAAAACGGCCCAAAAGGTCGTATGCGTGCTGAATAAGAGGAATGATATCAACCTTATGCTCTATGCTCAAAGCGGTAGCAGACTCTATAAGAGCGCCTAAAGCAAAGAATTTAATTGCCATATTGTTCTGAGCTTCATATATGAATTTATAATCTTTAAGATATCCTAAATATGCGCTGAGAGCGTGGCTCATATTGTGCATATAAAGTTTTCTCTGAATAAACAGCTCAAAGGGAGCAAAGGGAAGCATATTTTTTATGTCGGGGATTTCGCCCTTGAAGGCTTCTTTGTCAACAGGTAATGTGCAGAATTCTTCAACACAAACGGAAAGAGGATTTTTCTCTGCAATCTCCTTGGGAGTAGCAGGTACCATTCTGCCGATAGAAGCTTCTACAAGACCTATTTTCTCGTTGAAGAATTTGTTTTCTTCATCGGTAAGCTCTTTTGAAATAAGCTCTCTCAAGTATTTATCTGCACCGATTTTGTTTTCGCAGATAATTATATTAAGCTCTGTGGGGTTTTCAAGCATTCTTGCTTTAATTCCTGCTGCTATGGGTTTTACTATGTAGGGTAAAATATTTACGCCGACTGCTGTTGCCATAACGTCTGCAGTAGCAATTTCCTTTGCTACGTTTTCGATAACCTTTCCGTTTACTGCACGGGCATTGGTTACTGTAAACTCTTCATATTCTCCGTTTTTTGTAATAAAAATAGGATAGCTTTTATCGGTGTTGAGCTTGTTAACAACAACCTCGTTTATATCAATAAAAACTGTTTCCATTTGACTCATGCAGAAAAGCTGGCCCATAAAGCCTCTTCCTATATTTCCTGCACCGTACATAACTGCCTTTTTCATTTGCTTTTATATCCTTTCGTTAGTCCTTTTGGACTATAATTAACTTTATTCGTTTTCACCGTTTACAGCACGTCTTGCCTGTTTAACGGCAAGAATATTGTTTTCCATAATTGTTTCTGTTTTCTTCAAAGCGGCGTTGACATAGTCAATTGCAGCCTTGCGAAGCTTAGCGGCTTCTTCGTTTGCGTTTTTAAGAATTTCTTCGGAACGGATTTTTGCATCAATAACTATCTGCTGCTCGTTAAGAAGAGCCTCACGCTTTATTGAAGCGTTGCGGATAGTATGCTGAGCATCATTTTTTGCCTTTTCAAGTATGCGCTCACGCTCATCAAGAACGGATTTAGCCTTTTTGATTTCAGCAGGGAATTCAAGGCGAAGCTTTTCCATCTTCTCCTTTATCATTTCACCGTCAACAAGAGTTTTGCCGCCTATGGGGAAAGTCCACGCTTCCTCTAACATTTCATCAATTTCATCAATAACATCTAAAAAAGCCATTAAAAATCCTCCCTTTTAATTTCTTTTTCTAATATTCTTTGTTTAACCTCGTCCGCAATTATCTCCGGAATAAACGGACGGATATCACCGTTAAAACGGCATATATCCTTAACGTTTGAAGAGCTTACGCAGATAAGCTCGGGACGGGAAAGCAAAAACACAGTTTCGATTTTTGAATTGAGAGCCTTGTTTATCTCCGCCATCTGAAGCTCATACTCAAAATCTCTGATATTTCGGATTCCTTTTATAAGCACATTGGAATTTTCACGCTCAAGAAGCTCGACCAAAAGACCGTCAAAGCAGATAACCTCGCAGTTATCGGAAATTCCCGCCTTGATTATAAGCTGTTTTCTCTCCTCAGGTGAAAAAATCGTATTTTTATGTGAGTTGTTTGCAATAGCTATTATAACTCTGTCAAACATTTTGCTGGCTCTGCCTATAATGTCCATATGCCCTTTTGTAACAGGGTCAAAGCTACCGGGACAGATTGCTGTTCTCATCTGTTTCCTCCATCATATTACGAAAGATTACTACGGTAGTATTACCGTGTCGGTATTCTTTTTTTGAAAATTTTTCAAAAATATCTGGAAATATCATTTTATCTGAAGCTTCGCAGACAATTTTTGCATCGTCGGAAAGCATATCGCCCTCAATTAACATTCTGAGCGTTTTTTCATACAAATCAGATTTGTAAGGAGGGTCAAGAAAAACTATGTCGTAGGGCGCAAAGGAAGAAATTCTTGAAGCGTTTTTCAAAATATCTCCCGACAAAACAGTACAAAGCTTTTCAAAGCCTGTTTTTTTAATGTTTGAATGAATTACCTTAAGCGCATTTGAATCGCACTCTGTAAGTACTGCTTTTTTTGCGCCTCTGCTCAAGGCTTCCAGAGAAAGCTGACCGCTTCCTGCAAAAGCATCTAAAACGCAGGCATCTTCGATTTCAAACTGAAGCGCTGAAAAAACTGCCTCTTTTACTCTCTGAGAGGTGGGACGGGTAGTTTCTCCCTTAGGAGCATCAAGCCATATCCCTTTTTTGCTTCCGGTAATAATTTTCATATTTACACCACAAAAAACAATTATATTACTAATTTTATATTATACTACCTTTGATGCGGAAAATCAATACTTTATATATGTTTTTTAAAATTAACTTTTGATAATAAAAAAATAACAATTGTTTATTGACATAGCTTTTTTTTCAAGTATAATTAGGGTAATAAGTATATTTTTCGCAAGAGAGGTATTGTTATGAAAAAAGAATTTAGCGTTGTATCCCATACCCATTGGGACAGAGAATGGTATATGTCATTGGAGAAAATGAGATTTCGTCTTGTCGATTTGATTGACAGGTGTCTTGTTACTCTTTCAAAATATCCTCAGTATATTTTCCATCTTGATGCGCAGACCATAGTTTTAGAGGACTATCTTACAGTACGTCCCGGAAAGCGCGGAGAGCTTGAGCAATACATAAAACAAGGAAGGCTGATAGTCGGCCCCTGGTATCTTCAGAATGACTTTTATCTTACAAGCGGTGAAGCTACTGTAAGAAATCTTTTGGAGGGTGAAAAAATAGCGGAGGAGTTTGGCGCTTGCGCTAAGGTCGGCTACGTTCCCGACCAGTTCGGAAACATTTCTCAGCTTCCTCAGATTTTGAATAATTTCGGAATTGACAATACGATTTTCGGAAGAGGAAATTCATATTATACTAAAAACGAACAGGGTCAGATTAGCCGTGTTCCTCAGAAAAGTGAATTTATCTGGGAAGGCGCTGACGGAAGTAAGCTTCTTGGCGTATATATGATGTATTGGTATAACAATGCTCAGCGTTTTTCCGAAAATCTTGATACTGCCAAGCTGTTGATTGATGTTATTGACAAATCGTTTGAAGGCGTTGCTCTTACTCCGTATATCCTCTGTATGAACGGTGTTGACCATTTGGAAGCTCAGGATAATCTGCTTCCAATTTTGGAAAAGCTTAATGCTAACCTTGAAGAAGGCAGAAAAGTTAAGCAAGTTACAATGAAGGAATACATCGAGAAGATAAAGAGCTATATAGAGCAGAACAATATACAGCCTGATGTATACAAGGGCGAAATGCGCCACGGACATACTTGGGAGATTTTAAAGGGAACCTTATCTTCAAGAATTTATTTGAAAAAGGCAAACGTTATTGCTCAGAATATGATGGAAACTATGCTTGAGCCTGTCTACAGCTTCCTTGAAGAAAACGGAGCAAAGGGCGCTTATTGTAAAGACCATCTTAATTTCGTGTGGAAAGAGATTATGAAAAACCATCCTCACGACTCTATCTGCGGTTGCAGCCGTGATGAGCTCCATAAACATATGGAGGATAATTTTGAGCGTATTGACGATATGCAAAACGACCTTCTCAACAGAGGCCTTGTAATTGCTGCGGAACATTCTAAGGCAGTTAAAACGGGTAATAAGGACGACTACGCTATAGTAGGAGTAAACACTCTTGAAAAAGAGTTTAACGGCGTAGTTAAGGTTGTTTTAGATATTCGTGCTGACGATAATTACGAAAGCATTGAAATTTTTGATTTGGATAATAAGCCTGTGGATTTTGCCGTTATTTCCAAAAACAGAATAATAAAAGACGTATTTACTCCCATAAATCTTCCCGGCTGTGTTGATGTTGACAGATTTGAGCTTTACCTCTATGAAACCAATATAAATCCCTTTGCGATAAAGAGCTACACAGTTAAGAAATCCAATAAGCCTTACAAATGCGTAAAAGAAATTGAAAACGCAGACAAGGTTATGGAAAATGAATATCTTAAAGTTAAAGTAAATGCAGACGGCAAAGTGGATATATTTGACAAGGTAAACGGTTTTGCCTTTGAAAATGCAATAGATATCGAAGAAACAACAGACAGAGGCGACTCTTACATTTACGGCCCCAGCGATGACAGAGCTATATACGGTTCTGAATTTGATGCTGAAACTTCTGTAAAAGAAAACAACGAATACGTACAGGCAATAAGCATAAAGCGTACTATAAAGGTGCCTGCAGAATATGATTTCAGTAAGCTTGAAAGGTCTAAGGAAACAGTTGACTGTGATATGGAGCTTATTCTTTCGTTGAAAAAGGCAAGCAAAACAGTAGAGATTGACTATGTTCTTGAAAACAGAGCCAAGGACCACAGAATAAGATTGCTTGTAAATACAGGTATAAAATCTCTTGTAAGCACTTCTGATATTCCCTTTGACATTGTTCATAAGGAACAGGAGAGCAACGATTATATATATCAGCTTTCAAAAGAAAATGCCAATACATCCTTTGCTCTTTTGGAAAATGAGGGCAAGGGCCTTGCAGTGTTTAATTTGGGAAATCACGATTATGAGCATGTGGGCAATTCTCTTGCATTTACTCTTGTTCGTTCCACAGGCGTTATAAACCGTGATTTGAGCGATTATCAGTTCAAAAGCGGCGAAGTATGGACCTGCCCCGGAAATCAGTGCATAAGAACTCTTACAGGCCGTTTGGGAATTTATTCATATTCGGGGAATTATATTTCTGCAGATGTATTCGGAGCCTCAAAACGCTTCAGAACACCCGCTATATTTACAACCTCTCCTGTTGATGTTAAAAAGTTCAGCTGCGGAAGAAGCGCCGTACAGGACAGCAATCTTACAGAAACCTTCTACTTGCCCGATCCTTACGAAAAGGTTGTTATTGAGGATAATAAACAAATATTTAAGCTTGACGGAGAAGGCATTTATGTAACTGCAATCAAGCAGGCACAGAGAAACGGCTCAACAGTTTTAAGACTCATTAACTTAAATGAAGAGGATAAGCAGGCAAGCCTTGAATACACAGGAAATATTTACGCTTCGGATATGGCGGAAAGAGGCTATAAGCTCTTAGGCGAAGAAAAAGTAACACTTTCTTTCAGAAAGAAAGAAATCAAAACACTTATTTTGGAAAAATAATAAAGGAAAGGAAGCACGAGATTTTCGTGCTTCCTTTTAATCTTGTCTTATACAATAACAAGCAGAGCATTTGAACGCCAAATACCACTTGTTATAAGAATCTAAAACCCTTAACATAGCAGCCGATTGCAACCTGTGTTGCTATTAGCAAAGAGGAAAATTAAAGTTCGATTTTAGAGGCGTATTCTTCGAGCAAACGATTAATCTCTTCCTCATTTTCATAGAATACATCATCGTACTGTTTCAAAATCTCCTCTGCTTTTCCGTCCTCCTCTTTTTCTTCTAATGACAAATATGTTCCATATGCCCTATTCAAATTATTTTTCAATTTTTCTGACAAGATTTGCTCCAAAGCGGATATTTCTTTTTTAAAATCACCAGTGTTTTCGAAATTGGCAAAATATTGGTTATGCCCTCCAATACCAGTTTCACTTTTATAAGTCATTAGTTCTTGATAAGGTGATTCAGCTCTTTCCTCAAACCACAAATTCCACATTTTTTTCCATTTTAATAGTTCTTCGGTTAACGGTGGTTTCTTTTTCTTAAAGATATCAAATAAACCCATAAAATCACCTCTTAATTCTATTATAACACAAAATATATCTTCTTTCAATGCAAACAGAAAATCCGCCCGAATTTCTTCGGACGGATAGTTTTACTTTATAAATCTAATTATTTAGATTTTTTAAGTGATATTCCGTCTTCGACGGAGTGATATTTTCGCGTTGCGAAAGTGATATTGCCGTTTTTGCGGCAGTGATATTATATTCGCCGCTAAAACTGCCCGAAGGGCAATATAACTTGCGAAGCAAATATCACTGGCACAGCCAATATCACTCGCCGCAGGCGAATATAACTCAAGGGCATTGCAACAAAAAATCTCGCTTAAAAACGAGATTTTTTTGCTACTGTGGTAATGGATATTAAACGTAAAACGATGCAAACTAAGCAGAAAGCTGCATAGCAAGCTTTTTGATGATTTTGTTGTGGATATTGAAGGGCTGACGCTGAGAATAATTGAGCATAGTTTCTATTACGCTCCATTTTTTACCTTCAAAATACCGCAAACGGATGAGTCTTTGCTCATGGGGGAGAAGAGTGTTGATAAAGTTGTCAATAAGATTTTTTTGAGCTTTTAAGCGCTCTATATCGGCAATAAGCCTTGCCATATCCCTGTCAAACTGGCTGTTGAGCTGCCATATCAAATTAAAAGAAGAATCATACGGGGCTTTGTCCCTGCTTAAATCCTTATTGGAGCAAAGATTGGATTTTTGCATTTTTATTCTTTCAAGCTCGAGAGTTTTAGCTTCTATGCAAAATCTTATTGACTTGTAGCCTTTTAAAAATTCAATAACCTCTTTTTCGGTCATGTTCCCACTTCCTTTTCGAACATATTTTCTAATCAACCATATATTACCATATTGGCCCTTATTTGTCAATGTTTTGCCCCAAAGTATGCATTAAATTGCACACTTGCAAACAAATTCGACATTAAGTGAAAAAAAGTCTTAAAAAAAGCATTTGTTTTCCATATAATGTAAAATTATGTAGAAAAAGAAAAGAAAAAATAATAGGCAATAACGCTATGAATTCAATTGACAAATATACTGATATATGCTATACTAAACTGTAAAACGTCATGCTGAATAAGAATGGCTTAATCAATCGTACGTTTAGGTTTTTATATTTTAAAAACAGAGGGAGGGTTGTATATATGGCTGTTAAATTCAGGTTCGGCAGTGAAGGAAAGATAAGAACAAAAGTTAAGGACCACGTGCTTGCGTATATGTCCCTTGAAATTCTTGTGGATAAATGGTGGCTTTTATTGGGCTGCTCTCTTTTATGCGGAATAGTTGTGCTTGTATATACGACTTTTTTTATCCCACCTGTTTACGAGGCTAAGGCAAGCTTGCTTGCGATTAAGTCCGACGTTGATATAAACAAGGTTAAGAATAATATTGATATCAGTAACAAGCTCTTAAAGGACTATGTTATTCTTGCAGAGTCTGATATGACATTTAATTATGCCATAGATACTCTTGATTTGCCTGAAGAATATACGGTTGAAAAGCTCCGTTCTCAGATGACTGTTTTCCGTAAAAGCGCCAGCAATATAATAGTTATAAGTGTAAAAGACCATTCCCCTGAAAATGCGGCAGATATTGCGAACGCGTTGGCTGACGGACTTCAGAATACCGTAACGAACATTATGGTAGATACAAGTAAGGATTTTGCGCTTTTCTCTTCTGTTTTCGAAAAAGCGGTTGTGTCTACAAATCAGGTTTATCCAAATGTTCCCTTATCGGTAATATTGGCTTTGCTTTTTGGCTTTCTTGCGGCTATGACAGTTCTTTTGCTTTCGGTTATTTTCAGTTCTAACGTTGTATCTCCCGGTCAGGTAAAGCTTATTACCAATTTAGAGATTTTAGGGCATATTGCATTGTTTAAACACGATGAAACTTAATATGACAGTAAGGCTTTAAAAAACGCACAAGTACTACCCAAAATAGTATTTATATAATTATCTCATATATTTTAAGGAGGAAATTAAAAATGGCAAGAAAAATGAAAACCATGGATGGTAACACCGCTGCGGCACACGTTTCGTATGCTTTTACCGATGTTGCCGGCATTTATCCCATAACTCCGTCATCTGTAATGGCTGAGTTGTCGGACAAATGGGCTGCTGAGGGCAGAAAAAATATCTTCGGACAGGAGGTAAGAGTAGCAGAGCTTCAGTCTGAGGCAGGAGCATCGGGAACAGTACACGGCTCTTTGGCAGCAGGCGCTCTTACAACTACCTTTACCGCTTCACAGGGTCTTCTTTTGATGATTCCTAATATGTATAAAATTGCAGGTGAATTACTCCCCGGAGTTATTCACTGTTCAGCACGTGCTGTTGCAAGCCACGCTCTTTCTATTTTCGGCGACCACAGTGACGTTATGGCATGCCGTCAGACAGGCTTTGCTATGCTTTGCGCAAGCAATCCTCAGGAGGTTATGGATTTAGGTGCAGTTGCACATCTTTCTGCTATTAAAGGCAGAGTTCCTTTCCTTCATTTCTTTGACGGTTTCAGAACAAGCCACGAAATTCAGAAAATTGAAATCTGGGATTATGATGAGCTTGCTCAGATGATTGATATGGATGCTGTTGAGCAGTTCCGTAAAAATGCTTTAAATCCTGAGCACCCCGTATTGAGAGGTACTGCTCAGAACCCTGATATTTTCTTCCAGGCACGTGAGGCTTGCAACAAGTATTATGATGAGCTTCCCGCTGTTGTAGAAAAATATATGAACGATGTAAACAGCCGTGTAGGTACAGATTATAAGCTGTTCAACTACTACGGTGCCCCCGATGCTGAAAAAGTTATTATAGCTATGGGCTCTGTTTGCGATACAATCGAAGAAACTATAGATTACCTCAACGCAAAGGGCGAAAAGGTAGGTCTTGTAAAGGTACGTTTGTACCGTCCCTTCTCTGTAGAGCATTTCCTCAATGCTATGCCTAAGACAGTTAAGAAGATAGCTGTTCTTGACAGAACAAAGGAACCCGGTTCTTTGGGCGAGCCTTTATTCCTTGATATTGCTGCTGCAATTTCAAACACAGAATTTAAAGATGCTCTTCTCGTTTCCGGCCGTTACGGCTTAGGCTCTAAGGATACAACACCCGGAGATATTATCGCAGCTTATAAAAACCTTGATGCTGCTGAGCCTAAGAAGAGATTTACTCTTTCAATCACAGACGATGTTACCTATCTTTCATTACCTGTTGATGAAAACCCCTACACAACTGCAGCAGGCACTGTTTCCTGCAAATTCTGGGGTCTTGGCTCTGACGGTACTGTTGGTGCAAATAAAAACTCCATCAAAATCATCGGTGACCATACAGATAAATATGTTCAGGCTTATTTTGCATATGACTCTAAGAAGTCAGGCGGTGTAACAATTTCTCACCTTCGTTTCGGTGATTCACCCATTAAGTCAACATATTATGTATCTCAGGCTGATTTTGTTGCTTGCCATAATCCTTCATATATCGGAAAATACGATATGACAGCGGATATTAAAGAGGGCGGCGTATTCCTTCTTAACAGCGGCGCTACTGCTGAAGAATTAGAGAAGACTTTGCCTGCATCAGTTAAGAAAGACCTTGCTGTTAAAAAAGCTAAATTCTATACTGTTGATGCTATTTCTATTGCAAAAGAGTTAGGTCTTGGCAACAGAATCAATATGATTTTACAGTCTGCTTTCTTTAAGCTTGCAAACATTATTCCCATAGACGAAGCTGTAAAATATATGAAAGAGGCAGTTATTACCTCTTACGGCAAGAAGGGTGAAAAGGTTGTTGCTATGAACCACTCTGCTATTGACAGAGGTATTGATTCAATAGTTGAAATTCCTGTTCCTGCTTCTTGGGCAAATGCAACTGAGGAAGCTGCTGAGGTTAAGGTAGACGGCGAAAGAAAAGACCTTGTTGATTTTGTAAACAATATTCTTATTCCCGTAAACGCTCAAAAGGGCGATAAATTACCTGTTTCTACTTTCGTAGATGCAGCTGACGGTACATTCCCTCAGGGCTCTGCCGCATATGAGAAGAGAGGCGTTGCAGTTGACGTTCCTGTATGGCTTCCTGAAAACTGTATCCAGTGTAACCAGTGCTCATACGTTTGTCCTCACGCTGTAATCCGTCCTGCTGTTCTTGATGCAGAAGAGATGAAGAAAGCTCCTGCTGATATGAAAACAAAGCAAATGGCAGGTAAGGGCTGTGAAAATTATCAGTATTCAGTAACTGTTTCCGTACTTGACTGTACAGGCTGCGGTTCTTGTGCAAATGTCTGTCCTGCTAAGGAAAAGGCTCTTGTTATGAAGCCTTTAGCTTCCAATATGGGCGCTCAGAAATCCTTTGATTTTGCTATTTCCAAGCTTTCTGAGAAAACAGATCTTCCCTTCGCTGTAGAAACAGTTAAGGGCTCACAGTTCAAACAGCCGCTTCTTGAGTACTCCGGTGCTTGCGCAGGCTGTGGCGAAACACCTTATGCT
The DNA here is from genome assembly GCA_015067255.1 of Oscillospiraceae bacterium. Lineage (NCBI taxonomy): Bacteria > Bacillati > Bacillota > Clostridia > Eubacteriales > Oscillospiraceae > Oscillospiraceae bacterium. The sequence goes on along the minus strand of SVMS01000001.1, from coordinate 139,876 downwards.
AAGCTTGTTACTCAGTTGTTTGGTGACAGAATGTATATAGCAAATGCAACAGGCTGTTCTTCAATCTGGGGCGGTTCTGCTCCTTCTACTCCTTATACTGTAAACAGAGAGGGAAGAGGTCCCGCATGGGCTAACTCTTTGTTTGAGGATAATGCAGAGTATGGCTACGGTATGAGCCTTGCAGTTTCTCAGATGAGAAAGAAAGTAAACGTACTTGTTGACGAGCTTGCACAGAAAGCTACAAATGAAGATGTAAAAGCAGCTATTGCTGAATATAAGAACACATTTAATAACAGTAAGGAAAACGCTGTTGCTACTAAGAAGCTTGTTGCTGCTCTTGAAGCTTGCAACTGCTGCGGCGAATGCAAAGAGCTTGCTGATAAAATCCTTAAGGATAAAGAATTCCTTGCTAAGAAGTCTATGTGGATATTCGGTGGTGACGGTTGGGCTTACGATATCGGCTTCGGCGGTCTTGACCACGTAATCGCTTCCGGTGAAGATGTAAATATCCTTGTATTTGATACAGAGGTTTACTCCAACACAGGCGGACAGGCTTCTAAGTCTACACCTACCGGTTCTGTTGCTCAGTTTGCTGCAAACGGTAAGGTTACAAAGAAGAAGGACCTTGGCGCAATTGCTATGTCCTATGGCTATGTATATGTAGCTCAGATTGCTATGGGTGCTGACTATAATCAGGCAATCAAGGCAATCACAGAGGCTGAAAGCTACAATGGACCTTCAATCATTATTGCATATGCTCCTTGTATCAACCACGGTATTAAGGTTGGTATGGGCAATTCAATGGCTGAAACAAAGGCTGCAGTAGCTGCAGGTTACTGGCATATGTACCGTTACAATCCCAGACTTGCAGACGAAGGCAAGAATCCTTTCATTCTTGACAGTAAGGCTCCCACAGCTAATTATAAAGACTTTATTATGAACGAGGTTCGTTATAATTCTCTTGTAAGAAGCTATCCCGACAGAGCTGAAAAGCTGTTTGAAGCGGCTGAAAACTATGCTAAGGAAAAGCTTGAAAACCTTCAGAACAGAGCAAAAACTGAATAATAAACAAAGAAGCACAGAGCAAGGCCAAGTATCCTTACGGATACTTGGCCAGTTTTATTTGCCTTGCGTCGAGTTGTATTGCTTCGCAGTGTTATTCGGCTTTGCCGAGTGCTATTTGCTTCGCAAGTTTTGAGGCAAATAAAATACCACTAAAACCGATAGGTTTTAATATCACTTTTGATTTGTCAAAAATATCATTGTGAGACCTGTCTCACAATATCACTATTAAAATGATTTTCTTTTGAGTCGGGAAAAGGGTTTTAGGTTCTCTTAACAAGTGGAATTTGCCGTACAAATTCCCTGCTTGTCAAGATATAAGACAAAATTAAAAGAAGCACGAGATTTTCGCGCTTCTTCTTTTACGGTCATTTTGGAGACAACACAAAGGATTTGTGCTTCTTTTATAAAACTAATTTTTGTTTTTTATAACGTCAATGGCTTCATATATGCTTCTTACCTTGAATATTTCCATACCGTCGGTGTTGGTTGTTATTTTACTACGGTAGGGGATAATACAGCTTGTAAAGCCGAGTCTTTTAGCTTCTGCAATTCGATAATCAATTCCCGAAACATTACGGATTTCTCCCGCAAGACCAACCTCGCCTGCAATAAACATATCAGCGGGGATAATTAAATCCTTAAGCCCCGAAGCTAAAGCGAGAAGCACGCCTAAATCTGAAGAAGGGTCATCAAGCTTTATTCCGCCGACAACGTTTACATATACATCGGAGGAGGAGAAAAAGAGACCGCCTCTTTTTTCAAGCACTGCAAGTAAAAGACAAAGTCTGCTGTAATCTACACCCACAGAGGTACGGCGGGGAGAGGGAAAGGAGGTTGAGCTTATAAGAGCCTGAACCTCAGCAAGTAAAGGACGGGTACCCTCAAGAATACATACAACGGCAGTTCCCGAAACGTTTTTAGGTCTGCCCGAAAGGAACATCATAGAAGGGTTCATAACCTCGCAAAGACCTTTATCGCCCATTTCAAAAACGCCTATTTCGTTTGTTGAGCCGTAACGGTTTTTAACAGCTCTTAAAATTCTGTAAGCTAATTGACGCTCGCCCTCAAAATATAAAACAGCATCAACCATATGCTCCATAACCTTAGGGCCTGCAATAGCGCCCTCTTTGTTTACGTGGCCTACTATGAAAACGGGAATACCTTCTCCTTTAGCAAGCCTTGTGAGAGCAGCGGTACATTCACGCACCTGTGAAACGCTTCCGGGAGAAGAGCTTACGCTTTCAAGAAACATAGTCTGAATAGAGTCGATAATAACAATGTCGGGCTGTTGAGAAAGCGCTGTGCTTACAATAACGTCGGTATCGTTTTCCGACATTATAAAAAGACGTTCTGAATAAACGCCAAGACGGGAAGCTCTTAATTTAATCTGACGTGCAGATTCCTCACCCGTGGCATATAGTATCTTAAGATTTTTATCAAGAGTTGCGCACATCTGAAGCAAAATAGTGGATTTACCAATGCCGGGGTCACCACCCAATAAAACAACGGAGCCTTTAACTATACCGCCGCCTAAAACACGGTCAAGCTCGTTAAGTCCTGTATGGTAACGGATATCCTCGTCGCTTTCAAGCTCATTTATGGAATATACTTTTCCGCTTTTTTTGACGGTTTGCTTAATTGCTTTTACATTTGTAGCGGCAGGAGCAGACTGAACAGCTTCCTCCTGCATTGTATTCCACTCTCCGCAATCGGGACAGCGGCCTACCCATTTTGCACTCTGAGAGCCGCAATTTGTGCATACATAGTAACTTGTCGGTTTTGCCATATAAAGAAACTCTCCTTTTTGACAAAAACGGTAGCAATAAGCTACCGTTTTAATTAGTCTGACATCGCACTTAAAAAGGCTTGAAGTCTTTCTGTTTTGGGATTTGCAAAAAGCTCGTTAGGCTCACCTTGTTCTGCGATAACGCCGTTATCCATAAATATAATTTCGTTGGAAACCTCTCTTGCGAAATTCATTTCGTGGGTAACGATAATCATAGTTATATTATGAGAAGCAAGATTTCTTATAACCGAAAGAACTTCACCCGTAAGCTCAGGGTCAAGAGCGCTTGTAGGCTCGTCAAAGCAGAGTATCTGAGGATTGAGAGCAAGAGCTCTTGCAATAGCAACACGCTGTTGCTGTCCCCCCGACAGCTCACAAGGGTAGTTAAATCTTTTATCGTAAAGACCAACCTTTGTGAGAAGCTCGCAGGCATCCTCTTCAATCTTTGCATAAATTTGCTTTTTATCAGCTTTGAAATTTTCAAGCTCCTTAGCCTGAAGCTTAACAGCAAGAGTAACATTGTCAAGCACGTTATACTGAGGAAAAAGATTAAAGGACTGAAAAACAAGTCCAAACATCATTTGATTTTTACGTTTCTGAGCTGATGATAAATTGTTGAGAGAAGGGCTGAAAATAAGCTCGTCATTAATGAAAATTTCACCCGAATCAGCTTTTTCAAGAAAGTTCAGGCAACGCAAAAGAGTTGTTTTTCCGCTTCCTGAGGAGCCGATAATAGATAAAACCTTACCCTTTTCGAGAGAAAAGCTTATATCCTTTAAAACTTCGGTTTCACCAAAGCTCTTTTTTAAATTTTTAACTTCAAGTAAAGCCATAAAATTACCCCTTGTAATAATTAAACTTTGATTCAACGTAATTTATAAGCAAGGTAATAATTCCGCAGAAAGCAAGGAAGAAGAGGCCGGAATAGAACAGAGGCCAGATAAGACCTACGGCAGTAAATTCCGTTGATGCCATAATAATTTCCGATACTGCAATAACTCTTGCAAGAGAGGTATCCTTGACAAGAGTAAGTATTTCATTTCCCACAGGTGGAATGATACGCTTTATAACCTGCATTATAATAACCTTGTAAAATACTTGAAACTTTGTCATTCCGAGAACCTGTCCCGCCTCGTATTGCCCCTTTGGAATACTTGCAATTCCGCCTCTGAAAATTTCGGAGAAATAAGCAGCGTAGTTTATTACAAAGGCAATAACAGCCGCTGTCATTCTTGAACGGAAGGGCATATTAAACACAAGTCCCGGTACGTATAAAACGACAAAAAGCTGGAGCATCAGGGGAGTACCCCTGATGACCCAGACAAAAGTTCTTGTAAGCCACCGTAGCGGTGTAAATTTTGACATTGAACCAAAGGTTATAATCAAGCCCAAAGGAAGAGATAAAACCAAGGTTAAAAAGAAGAGGTTGCAGTTTTGTGCAAAACCTTCCAACAACTTCAATGTTACTTGCCAAAAGGACATAATATAAATCCGCCTTTAATTATTCTTATTCAACTACGATATAGTCTTGAAGCTTATATTTCTTTGCGATTGTATCAAGAGTACCGTCTTTTTTAAGTTCTTTGATAGCAGCGTTAATCTTTTCAAGAGTTTTGGGGCTGTTCTTTCTGAAAGCAATACCGTAGAATTCGGGTTCACCGAAAGATAAGCTACCGTCTCCAACAACAGCAAGGTCAGTATAGTCTGTACCTTCGCCGATGGAGCCTAATGCCATAATATAGTCAATAACAGCAATATCTGCTGTGCCTGCTTTAACTTCTACAAGAGTCTTTGCTTGAGAATCAACAGCAGTATATTTAGCCTGAGCAAAGAAATCATCGTTTTGAGCAACCTTTTCGCCTGCAGATTTCATTTCAGCTACTAAAGCAGCATCTTTAAGACTTTCAGCAGTTGTATATTTAGCAACGTTTTCTTTCTTTACAATCATAACCTGTCTGTTGCGCATATAAGGTATGGAAATATCCATATTTGCTTTTCTTTCATCGTCAATTGTCATACCGTTCCAGATACAGTCAATGTTTTTAGCGTTAAGCTCTGTTTCCTTAGCATTCCAGTCAATTTCCTGGAATTTGGGAGAAACACCTAATTTAGCGCAAACTGCCTTTGCAAACTCTGTTTCAAAGCCGATAAGCTCCTGAGTTTCTTTGTCGATATAGTTCATGGGAGCGAAATATGTAATACCGATAATCATTTCGCCTTTATCAGCAATATAATCCCAATCTGTTTTGTCAGATGTTTTAGCACCGCAGCCTGCGAAAACCATAGTAACAGTTAAAAGTGCAAGTATAAGACAAATAAGTTTTTTCATTTTCTACAAACCTTTCTTTTGGCTTTATAGCCATTCATTATATCAGTATTTTATCACATCACTACGCTAAAGTCAACAACTAAAATAAAACCGTTGAAAAAACACGGTAATATTGATATACTTAATAAGGGTGAGAAAATGAATTATAAAAGACTATCGGCAAAAACAGAAAAAAGAATAAGAGAAGATATAGAGAATAATACTGTCTTGAGTCTTGCCTTTGATGAAAAAAACGTTATAAGAAGAAACTCTCAGCGTGATAATGCAGATATTATCAGAACGGCATTTATTCGGGATACAGATAAAATTATTCATTGCCCCTATTACAACCGATATGCAGATAAAACGCAGGTTTTCTCTCTTTATAAAAATGACGATATTTCAAGAAGAGGACTGCACGTACAGTTAGTATCAAGAATAGCAAGAACTATAGGCAAGGTATTAAAGCTCAATCTTGATTTGATTGAGGCAATTTCCCTTGGACATGATATCGGGCATACTCCTTTCGGTCATAAGGGAGAGGAGTTTTTAGACGAGCTGCTTTTTGAAAAAACGGGCAGACATTTCAGCCATAATATTCATTCTGTGCGTGTGCTTGATAAAATTTACCCCTACAATATAAGCCTTCAGACCTTAAGCGGAATTGCTTCCCATAACGGGGAAATGGAGCTTTGCGAATATCATCCCGTACCATTAAACAGCTTTGAAGAATTTGACAGACAAATAGAAAGCTGTTATACAGATAAAAACAACATTAAAAAATTAGTGCCTTCAACTCTTGAAGGCTGTGTTATGAGAATATCCGATATAATAGCCTATTTAGGCAAAGACAGGCAGGATGCCGAAAGAGCCAAGCTTTTTTTAAACAGTAATTTTGAAAAGGGTGAAATAGGTACTTATAACGCCGAAATTATCAATAATCTGATTGTAAACATAGTTGAAAACAGCTATGGCAAGCCCTATATTAAAATGGACAAAGAGATTTTTAATGCACTTGAAAAAGCAAAGACTGAAAATTACAGGCAAATTTATAAAAACAGTGATGTGCACGAAAAGACATATGATAAAATAAAAATTATGATGAGGGAAATCTATGAAAAGCTGTTGGAGGATTTAAAGCAAAACAACAAAAACTCTTTAATATATACTCATCATATAAATTATGTAAATCAAGCGCATTATTACAGAGAAAAGCCTTATGAGCAAACTGAATACAATCAAATAGTAGTCGACTATATTGCCAGTATGACCGATGATTATTTTATAGAGCTGTATGGGCATCTGTTCCCTGAGAGTGATATAAAAATTATTTATAAGAGTTATTTTGACTGATTTCCGAAAGAATGAACTTGACAAATTAAATAAATCGGATATACTATAATTAGTAGTAGACATTATCCCCTCAATGGATACGCCGCTATGCCTTGTGCAAAAGTGCGCCCAGAGGATAAGCCTGCTGCTTTTTATTATATTAAAGATTAAAAGCACCGTTTTGACGGTGCTTTCTTTATTCGTTTTTGTTTATATATGCCGCTATTACTGTCATATCGTCATTTTCTCCGCATATTTTCTTTATGCTTTCAAGAATAATACGGGAAATTTCAGAGGGGGAATTGCCGTTATAGTCTGTGAGGATTTTTGATATTATTTTGTTGCCTGCACAGGTTATTCCGTCTGAAACCATAACCAATAAATCACCTTTTTTAAGACGGCAGCGGGATTTTTCAAATTTAACCTCACCTAAAATGCCCACAGGTAAACAGGAGCAGCCCAATTCATAAATGCTTCTGCCTCTTTTTATAAATGTCGGTGCGGCACCCGCTTTTATAAATTCGGTAACACCGTTTATCAAATTTATTATTGCGATATCTACAGTGGCAAAGCTTTCATCATCGGACTTTAAAATAAGAGCAGAGTTTACAAGCTCCATAGCGCTGTCTTTGTCAAAGCCTGCCTTGAGTAATTTTTCAAGAAAAGCAACTGTAAGCAAGCTATCCCTTTGAGCCTGATGTCCGCTTCCCATTCCGTCACTTAAGGTTATTGCGTATTTACCACGTCCTGCGCGAAAAGAGGAGGCAAAATCTCCGCACACGGTTTCACCGTTTTTTTGGCACATAGCTTTTGCACAAAAGACAGATAATTCTTCCTTTTCACAAAGCTTTATTTCATAGTTAATGCCGTCGCTTTTCATAAAGAGCATTTCCATATCACAGCCTATAAGCTTTGAAATTTCATAGCATATTTTTTTAGAGCTGGGCATAGGCTTTTGCATTTTACCCTGAGCCTCTATTACGTTAAAGCCATCGGCATCGCTGTAAGCGAATACTTTTTCGCATTTAAGCCCCTCTGAGCAAAGATAGCTTGTAACCCTTTGAGTGTAAAGACTGTTGAATTTCACCACATCTTCAAGCTCAGAGGCTATATTGTCCATAATCTGAGATACTCCCGAATATTGCTGTGCTAAAATAGCTCTGTTTTCCTCTTGCTTATGCTCCATATCCTCCTCTGAATAAAGAGCATAAAGCTTTAAGGAAAGCTTAGAAGCCAGGGCTTCGCTTTTTAAACAGCGTGAACGAAAATATCCGGGCAAATCCAAGGCATCAATAGAGCCCTTTTCCTTAAAGACAGTGATGCAGTCATTTAATACCCTCATAGTATCGTCAAAGGAGTTATTCCAGCAAAACATTTTGTTTTTACAATCGTTGCAAAGCTCACTGCATACGTTACTTATTATCTGGTCGGGTGTTTGCTTTACTGCTTTATTTGAAAAAATTTCTCCCGAAGCTTTTACTGTATATGCAAGCTGTGAAAAGGAGGAGGCGGCATTTTTTAAGCGTGATACAAAAAGCTCTTTAAATTTTTCCTGTGCCTGAACGGAAAGGTTTTCGCCATAGGTTAGGCTGTTGCCGATGCGGTTTAATAAAAATTTTGGCATAATAAGATAAATTAAAGAGCCTAAAGCCGTTTCCGTTAAATTTATGAGAATAAATTCTGAATTGTTTATATATATTCCTACAAGTATATTTGCAAGCAAAAAGGAAATGACGCATATTATTTTTCTTCTTTCGGAAAAAATGCCTGCCACCAAAGCGCCGAAAGCATAGACACCGATTGTGGAAGGGGAGGAGTTCTGACTAAGACTAAGCACAGAGCCTATGGCTATTCCGCTTACACCTGCAAAGGCTATACCTCCGCATCGGGCGGAAATAAGAATTATAAGACTTCCCAGAATATGTCCCAAGGAAATTTCAAAAAGCCTAATTTCGCATAGAGAAAGCAAAAAGCTTGCAACACATATCAAAACGCCTATAAGCTCATTTTTTGTAAGGCGTATATTGCGTCCTATTGAATTTTCAAAAACAGGGATAGTTTTTATATAGAAAAAGCAAATACCGCCGCAAAGTATTCCTATTGAGATAGAATACATTATATCAAGCGCCGTTGCGTAGCTTTGGAGAAGTTCACCCAAAGACGTTACAATAATTATTATGCCTGAAGCAAGGGCAAAGAAAGAGTTGCCGTCATACTTAAAATTGTTTTTCTTAAATACTTTTCTAAGTGCATAAATACCCCATACCGCAACAGCATATTTTATACCCTCTGTTCCTTTGATAAAATAGCTTGCCGAAATTACTGCTACGGGCAAAATTGAAAGCTTGGATTTAATGGAAAATGCGGCAGTAAGAGCAACTCCAAAGGGTGAAAGATTTGAAAATATGTATCCGTTTGTCAGTATAAAGCCAAGCAGAGAAAACAAAAGATTTGATATTATATTTTTATCAATAATTTTTATGCCTTTAATTTCTTTAAAAATCTGTCTTTCCATTTTTGCTTGTTTCCTTTCTTTTTAAGGTGAATGATACCATTTTATATCAAGCAAAAAGAAAATTTTGTAGCTTTAAAGATTAAAATTAAATTTTCATAAAACAAAAAAAGCCGTCTATATTCCAAAAGGGACATAAGACGGCTTTTTATGCACTTATTTACAGAGAATTTTGCCATATAAAGTATTCGGTTATACAAGAAGCTATTGACTCTAAGAAGAGTGTGCGGTAATTTTTATTGTTTAGTAAAGTATATTCATAAATATTTGTAATATAACCCATTTCCAAAAGAATAGAGGGGTAAGCCCTTGTTCTTGTTACAATGTAATCAACATCTTCAAGGGTTGAGGGGATTTTTGTGTTTTTGGAAATACCTTTAAATACTGTTTCGGCAGCGGCTTTGCTTTCAAAAGAGGAGTAATAACATTCAAAGCCGATGTCATCTATAGGCTCAGCGCCTTCTCCTACAGCGTTGTGATGAATTGAAACAGCAAGGTCGGGAGAAACTGTATCATAAAAGTCTACAACCTCTCTTGTTTCAAGACCGTTGCTCTTTTCCTGCCTTGAAACAAACACCCTTGCGCCCTTGGCTTCAAGTATTTCTTTAAGCTCCATAACAGTTTTGAAATTGATTTCACGCTCATTGTTTGCATCTGCCGCTGTAGCGCCTGCCACAGCGCCGTGACCGGGGTCAAGAGCAATAACTATGTCCTGTAAAGGATTGCTTCTATCCTTGATTTTCACAGGGTTTTTAAAAAGAATTTTAAAGCTTGTATCGTGATTTTCAATTTTAAATCCGAAAAAGGCATTTTTGTTTTTAAGAGTAAGCTCTATTTTTCCGTCTTTAAGCTCAGCCTTTGAAAAAAGTGGGTTTTCCTTAAAGCTTATATCCTGACAGACAGGGCTTTGACCTATAAGCTGTAAAACAATAGTGTTTTCGGAATTTACAGCCTTAATCGGCAAAGGAGTGCCTTGGAAAGTAAAGACTGTATATTTTTCTTCACAGGACACTGAAATTTCGTTGACGGGAAATATTTCTTTTTCGGCTTCTATTATTTCTATATTGCTTTTTTGTGTCCAAAGTCCGTTTTCAAAGCGTACAAAGGTATCCTTCTTTTCAGTTTTGGCATCATAGAAATAATCCTCTGCCGTTATTTTGCCGACAAGTCCCTCGTAGCCGTAAAAGCTGTCTCTGAAATTCTTGATAACGGAGTGGGGCCTTAGCCACGATTTAGCTTTAAGACGTGCAACTTTAATTTCAGAGGAGGGAAGCAGGGTTATATCGGTTTTTGCTGTTTTGGTAAGAGCTTTGCCGTCAGATAGAACAGCAGTATATTTAACTTTTCCCAGATTAAGCTTTGTATCTGTTTCAGGTAGCTGATATTTTCCTTTATAAAGAGTTTTGTTCTCTTTGTCAGCTTCAAGAATAATATTTTTTTTGTTTACGGTTGCTGTTACAGAAGCGTTTTCGGGAGCAGATACCTTTATTTCCAAAGTGTCCCCTGAATATCTTATAGCGTTGTGGTCATCGGGATAACAGTCGGAAAGCTGAGTGGCTGTTGTCTTTGGTTTTTTTCTTGTGATTATTACTTTTTGCTCCTCGTCACCGTTTTTTACGGTAATCGTATTTTCACCTAAGCTAAGGTCAATTACGGTGCTGAAAAGTCCGTTTATATTTTTTTCTTTTATTTCTTTTCCGTTTACTGTAAGAGAGAGTAAAGGATTATATGTACCTAAAACTCTTATAGTATCTGTCGTAACTGACATATTTTTTTCGGGATATGCAACCTTAAGGGAAGAAAAGTCAGCCTTTTTTGCATAGTATTCTTTAATTGCATCTTTGATTTTAAGTGTATTTTTCTTTAATGAGCTATAATTATAAAAAACATTTCCCGAACATCCTATGCTTTTTTCAAGCTGATTTGTAATTACTTCGGCGCTGTCAAAATCGGGATAATTTTCATCACCGAATTTATAAAGAGCGTGCCCTATAATAAGCTTGACATTACTGTCCTTAACGGCGTTTTCCCACCAGTCAACAAGAATGTCAAAATTGCTTATAGTGCTTTTATTTGTCCAGTACAGCTGAGGACATATATAGTCAATTATTCCTTTTTCTATCCAGGCTAAAGAGTCAGCACAGTGAGAAATAAGACTTTCTCCGCCCTTTGTGTCAGAGCCTCTTTTGTCTGTGCTTTTATTTGCCCAGATTCCCATAGGAGAAACTCCGAAAATAACAGTTTTATCCGTTTCCTTTATAGAGCTATATACTCTTGAAAGCATATTGTTTACATTTTCACAGCGCCACTCATGCTTGCTTTCATATTTAGAACTGTAGGGAGCAAAGGAGCTGTCATCATCAAAATCCTTGTCGGGATAAAAATAGTCGTCGAAATGAATACCGTCAATATTATAATTTTCTACAATTTCCTTTACACCGTCAACAATAAGCTGAATTGAGCTTTCAAGGGAGGGATCAAGATAATATTTACCCTTATGAAGTACTAATTGCTCACGGTTTTTCAATGCAGGGTTATCAGGAGAAAGCTCGTCAAGGGACATATCCATATTTCCCGTAACCCTGTATGGATTTATCCAGGCGTGTACTGCTATTTTTCTTTTGTGAGCCTGCTCAATCATATATTCAAGAGGGTCAAAGCCATCGGGTAAGGGTGCTCCTTGAGTGCCGCTTAAATATATACTTGTAGGAAAAATCTCAGATTTATATAAGGCATCGCAGGAGGGACGCACCTGAAAAAATACGGTGTTAATTCCCGTATCAAGACAAAGGCTGATTATATCATCAATTTCACTTTTCATTTGCTGTGAAGTAAGATTGTCTTTAGAAGGAAAATCAATATTTAAAACAGAGCTTACCCATAAGCCTCGGATATCCGTAAAATAACGGGAAGCAGAGGGATACTCATTTTCAATAGGCGGATTTTCAATATCAGAGCTTGTATCACCGTCGTTGAGAGGCTTTTTACAGCTTGAAAACAAAATACATATACACATAAAAACAGCAACGCAAGCTGAAATCTTTTTCCGTATTTTCAAAATAAAACCTCCTTATTGGCTATAGAACGAAATAATGGTTATATTCTTTTTACAAAGAGTGATATTATTATCATATGGTAATAGTGCTATTAAAACCTATTGGTTTTAGTTTTATTTTATTCGCCCCCAAAAACTGCCGAAGGCAATATCACTTGTTTTAACAAATATCACTGCGGAGCAATACCACTCGCCGTAAGACGAATAAAACTGAGGAGTGTCCTTACAGGCACTCCTCTACCACCCGAAAACAATTATATGAAAATTTTTATTATTTTATGTCCTCTTTTTTCTTTCCGTTTGCAATCGCTACAATTTGCTTAAGGCAACGGTTTACTGAAGCCTTGCTCATAGGTGGGTCTGTCATAGCTGAAAGCTCGGAAAGAGAGGCAAGCTGATTTTCACTTCTCAGCTTTGCTATATAGAGAAGCTTTGGCGGAAGAAAGTCAAAACGACGGCTTAGCTTAAGCTTTTTTATTGCCGCTGTCTGTGCCATAGCCGCTTCTACGGTTTTGGAAATATTTGCAGCTTCACAGTTTGACCTTCTGTTAGCATCGTTTCGAATTTCTTTGACAATTTTTTCATTTATAAAATCAAAAGAGCTTTTAACGGCTCCCATTATATTGAGAATATCCTCTATTTCGCTGCTGTCCTTAAAATAAATAATTCTATTTGATTTTCTTAAAGTAAGCTTTGGGTGAAGCTCATATTCCATAAGAAGAGTTGTAAACTCTTCTGCAAGCTTGACTCTGTGAGTAGTAAATTCTAAATGATAGGCTTTTTCGGGAGAGGTTATAGAGCCTGCCGACAAAAATGCGCCCCTTATAAAAGCGTTACGGCAACAGTCTCTTGAAAGAAGTCTGTGGTCTATTTTCATTGAAAGGGGAGAAATGTCAACTCCAAAGCCTAAAGAAATTCTGCGTATATGCGCAGCGGAGTCAATAAAAACAGTATAAGAAGTAGAGTTTTTACCTGTTGTTTTTTTGATTTGAGGTGTTATATTGAAAAGTCTTAATAATTCGTGAGAGATATATTTTGAAAAGCACTCGTTTTCGGTGGTGATTTTTATTAAATCTTTATTCCATATGTTTGCAAAGGATAAAGCGCCGTAAACAAAGGCTAAGGAGCAGCAACGCTCTTGCCTTAGTGAGCATAATTCGTTTTTTGTATTTGTGGAAAAAGACATATTTTAATCACCTCACAATATAATAAGCTTTTTCGGGGAAGTAGTCAGATTTATATTGGAGTTTTCCTTTAATACAACCAAATCTTCAATTCGAACACCGAATTTATTTTCAAGATAAATACCCGGCTCTACTGATACAACGGAATTTATGGGAAGACGGCTTTCGTATTTTGGAGATAAATTAGGTCTTTCGTGAATATCCAAGCCTACGCCGTGGCCTAAAGAGTGTCCAAAAGTACCTTGGTAGCCGTTTTTGTTTATATAATCCCTTGCAATTTTGTCAGCAGAGCTTCCGATCATTCCCGCTTTTAATTCGGAAAGAGCCATATTCTGAGCATCAAGAACGATAGAATAAACCTTTTTCATTTCTTCGCTTGCATTTCCTACAGCAACAACTCTTGTCATATCGCTTTTGTAGGAAGAGAATTGAGCGCCGAAATCAAGTAGTACAAAATCCCCCTGCTTTACAGCTTCATCAGAGGGAACTCCGTGAGGCATAGAGGTATTTTTACCTGTCAGAGCAATAGTGGAAAATGCACTGCAATCTCCGCCAAGCTCTCTTATTTTAGTGTCTATTTCAAGAGCCATTTGCCTTTCGGTAATTTCAGGACGTATAAAGCCAAGCATATGCTCAAAAACAGCATCTGTTATGCCTTGAGCTTTTTTTATCATTTCTATTTCGTATTCATTTTTGCTCATACGAAGATTTGAAATAATATGGTCGCTTGCAATAAGCTCAATATTGTGAAGAGAATTTTTTAATTCAAAATATTTTGCAACTGTCAAGTGTTCTTGCTCAAAGCCTAATTTTTCAATATTAAGCTGACTGCACAGCTCAAACAAAAGCTGTTCTATTGATGCTTCAAGCAAAACAGGGCAAATATCCTTATTCTTTTTTACAGCTTCAATGTAACGAAAATCTGCAATAACGTATACCTTTTCTTTTGTAATAAGGACATAGCCTTCGTCTAAATCAAGCTTTGAAGAATAATGTCTTGCTGAAGCTGAGCTCAGAAATAAAGCGTCAATATCCAAAGAAGCTATGCAGGCAAATATTTTTGAAAAAGAGTCATTCATTGGTTATTCTCCGATAATTTTAATCATTACTCTTTTGTTTCTCATTCCGTCAAATTCTCCGTAGAAAATTTGCTCCCAGGTACCAAAATCAAGCTTGCCCTCAGTAACTGCAACTACAACCTCACGGCCCATAATTGTACGCTTGATATGAGCATCTGCATTGTCCTCATATCCGTTATGAGCATATTGGCTGTAGGGCTTTTCGGGAGCTAATTTTTCGAGGAAACGTTCAAAGTCGCTGTGAAGTCCGCCCTCATCGTCATTTATAAAAACGCTGGCAGTAATATTCATAGCATTACAAAGCAAAAGACCTTCTTTGATATTACTTTCTCTGAGAGCCTTGTTTACCTCGGGAGTTATGTTTACAAAGCCTCTTCTTGCAGGTATGTTAAGCGTAAGTATTTTTCTGTATGATTTCATTTTTATCACCTTTTAATAGCCGAAGCTTCCGCTTAGTGAATCGTCATTTTCAATCCACTCGTCAGTATTTATAACAGTAAAGGCTTCGGGAGTGTTTCTTATAATAACTCTTGAAATGCCTGCGTTTATTATAAGTCTTTTACACATAGAGCAGGAGTTGGCATTGGGCACAAGCTCACCTGTTTCCATATCCTTTCCTACAAGGTAAAGGTCAGCGCCTAAGGTTTCCTCTCTTGAAGCGGAAATTATGCAGTTAGCCTCAGCGTGCACAGAACGGCAGAGCTCGTATCTTTCGCCCCTGGGAATGTTTAACTGTTGGCGGATACAAAAGCCTAAATCAGAGCAGTTTTTACGGCCTCTGGGAGCACCTGAATAGCCCGTTGCAATAATAACATCGTTTTTTACGATAATTGCTCCGAAATTTCTTCTCAGACAAGTGCCTCTTGAAAGCACTGTCTGTGCAATATCAAGATAGTAATTTTCTTTATCTCTTCTTTCCATATGAATAACTCCTTAAATAAATTATTGCGCAGGTAACAATGCGGGATTTGCAGGGTTGTGAGCAGTACAAAGAGAATTGTATATTGTAGTGCTTCCTGTAGGCTTACCGGGGAATTTACCCTCGCCGTATCTGTCCATATAAACGGGCCATACAGGGTCAGAGAACAAGGGAGTTGAAAAGTCAAGGTGAGGAAGCATATACTGAGCATCTCCCACAATAACCTCTGCAGAGAACTGGCGTTCAAAATCTACAAATGCAATTTGCTTAAGATTTTCTTTAGGACAGTTGCTGTGAGCAAGCTTGCCCGATGCTGTACAGATATATTCAAGGTGGTGCGCTGTGCAGGTTTCGGTGGGAAGGCTTTCATTGCTTACCCAACAGGTTTCGGTACGTAAGCCTCTTGGGTCAAGAGCACATGCATCTCCAACGGGCATACCCGAATCAAGACAGTAGGTTATCTGTGACATACCTCCGGGTACGGGAGCAAATTCTGTATTAGATATACCTTTTTTGGTATTGATTGTATCAAGCACTAATTTGAAAAGCTTTGAACAGGGGTTAACAGAAAGAGAGGTAAGTCTTTCACCAACCTTAAAGCCAAACCAAGCGCCGCAGGTGTATTCGGGAGTATAGCCGATAAACCAACGGTCCTTATCGTCTGAGGTAGTACCTGTTTTTCCTGCGCTGACAGTGGTAGAAAGCTTAGCAGGAGTACCTGTACCGTAAAGGTTATTTTCAAAAAGGAACTGGTGAACGCTGTAAGCTGTCTGAGCAGAAACTACCTGAGTTGTGTCAACCTCTTTTTCAAGTAAGGTTCTGCCGTCATAGCTTTCAACCTTTGTATAAACTCTGGGGGTGTTGTAAAGTCCTTGATTGGGGAAAATCTGATAAGCCGCTGTCATTTCAAGAACAGTAGCACCGTGGCTTATACCTCCCAATGCTAAGGAGGGGTTCATATCGTTTTCAACAAGAGTTGTCAAATGAAGCTCGTTCTGAAGGAAATTAACGGAATTGTCAGCACCAAGCTTTTGAATTATACGAACGGGAACGGCGTTGTTTGACTGTAAAAGAGCCTGACGTACCGACATAAGTCCTGAATAATATCCGTTGTAGTTATGAGGCCAGGTTCCGTCATTGTTTGAAGGAGAGTCGTCTATAATTGAGGCTGCATTTATTATCCCTTTTTCAATGGCAGGGGCAAAAACTGCAATAGGCTTCATTGTAGAACCGGGCTGTCTTATACCCTGAGTAGCATAGTTAAAGCCTCTGTTTATGGTCTTTTCGCCTCTGTCGCCCACAATTCCCAAAACATCACCTGTTTTCTGGTCCATTATAACCATAGCGGCACGGGGAATTTCACCCTTTGCGTTTTTGGTTGGAGGGAAGTTTGCATCATTAGTGAAAACCGCATCCATAACAGACTGAACATCATTGTCCATAGTGGTATAAATCTTAAGACCCTTTGTATATACAACGTCTGTTGCATATTCCTTGGTATAGCCTTTTTCTTTTACAAGGTCATCAATTACCTGAGTTATAACGTGGTCAACAAAATAGCTCTGCTTTGAGCCTGAATCGGTGTTTTTGATGTAGGTGAGAGCTTCAAGCTCTTCTTTTGCCGCATCATATTCCTCTTGAGTGATAAAGCCTTCCTCAAGCATAGTATACATAATTGTCCTTGCCCTGTTTTTGTTGTTTTCTTCCTTCAAGAAGGGGTCATAAAGGGAAGGATTGTTTGTAATACCTATTATAGAGGCAGCTTCTACAAGAGTAAGCTCGGTAGCGTCCTTATTAAAATATCTTTTTGCCGCAGACTGAATTCCTTGACAGGTGCCTCCGAAGGTAACGGTATTGAGATAATATTCAAGAATTTGGTCTTTGTTATATTTACGCTCTATATAAAGAGCTCTGAGAATTTCTTTGATTTTACGCTCAATACTTCTTGCACCGTCGCCTGTAATGTTCTTTATAAGCTGTTGGGTGAGAGTAGAGCCGCCAAAACCCGAACGGTCTCCCAATGCGTATTTGAATACCGCCTGACCGGTACGCCACCAGTCAACGCCCTTGTGCTTTTCAAAACGTCTGTCCTCTATGGCGATAGTGGCATCCTTTATATATTTGGGAAGAGTATCAAGGCTTATCCATATACGGTTTTCATCCTTGTAAAGCTCTTCGACAGCTTCATATTTTCCCGTCTGAGTATTTTTAGCGTAAATTACAGTGGTGTAATCAAGATTCAGATTTTCAAAAGCTATATCAATATCCGAATCGGTATAATTATAGCATAAAAATACAAAAGAACAGGTGAGAAGAATAGCCATTGTAATTCCTGCGGATACTGTTCCCAGCATTATCTTTTTAAATATTTTGTAGCCCTTGCTTTTTCTTAAATTTGAAAACCACACTTTTAGCTTTTCAGGTATAATGTTTCTTTTCAAAATATCATTTCCTTTAATTAAATAGTGATTTCTACAAGAGAGCCTCTTTCAATGGCCCCTGTGTAAGTGTATTTCTTTAATCTGACGTGTTTTTTTTGTAAGATACCTAAAATTTCATCGTGAGTCAAAGCATCACTCTGTATATGAAAATATCTTTTGCCCTTTATCTTTATCTGATATGCAACCTTTTTAAGATATTCTTCAGCTTCTTGTTTGTTGTGAATGTTAATTTTATAATGGTCATAATAGCTTATATGAGCGCTGCAAGAGGGCAGAGAGGGGAAGGTATAGGAATTTTCCTGTTTCTTTAAGGTGTTTATTTTCAAAAGAGAAATATCGTCTATGTTAAAATAGGCATAATTGATAACGGCATCCTTGCTGTTATCTGCATTTAAAATATACTTTGTTTCACCTTTGTTGCTTGTAGAGGTGTCTCCGTAGGTTGCATCTACATAGGCATACTGTCCGTCTATGCAGACCATATTCCATTTATGGCCCTCATTGTTTTCTTTACTGCTTCCGACAACAGCCATTGATTTAAGTCCCACGCTGTCAAATAAAAGCTTAAGCATTTCCGAATAGGCTTCGCAGACACCCTTGCCGTTTACTGCTCCTGTAAGATTATATGCATCCTTAGGGTTTTCCTGAGTATATATTATGCTGTGACACACGAAATTATAAAGAGAAAGCTCTTTTTCAAACTCTGACATAGAGGAAGAAAGATTTGACTGCGCCTGTAATATAAATTCGTGGATTTTAGCAAAGGTATCTAAAATTTCTGTATCTGTATAGATAAACGGAAATTTAATTTTAATTACTGAACCGTTATAGCTTACAGAAACAGCAGAAGGTAAAAAGAATGCCCAGGAATTGTCTAAAACATAGGTATAATAAGCAGGCCATATATTATCCTGATAATATTTATTAAAAGCATCTTCGTTTCCATTAAAAGAAATTTCGGCAAAAGCCTTTCCTTTTTTTATTTCTTGGTCGATTTTATCATAAACCTCTTTTGCAGAGGAAGAAAGCTTTGAATAATAGTATCGGTATATATTAAAGTTTTTCTCAAAATAATGGGAAACTGCAGCGGGTATTGTCGTACAGCAGTGAGAAGGGTGGCAGACATAGGATTCAAGAGAATTGTAAAGAGTATCAAGGGGCTCCGTTATAGTGATAGGCTCCTCCTCTTCTTCGGAAGAATCGGCAGGAGTGCTTGGAATATCAATTGTTGTTGATGAAGCAGGGGGAATTATAATTTCGGAAGATGTATCCGAAACGGCGCTGCTGCTTTTATCATCAGGCTGAGAAACAACAGCAGACGAAGTACTCGTGCTTGAAATGTCTTCGATATCGCTTGAAAATTCAATATACTGATTGATGCTGTCAGAAGAAATACTGTCAAAATCTGCAGTTACTCCCTCCTGACAGGAAGCCAAAAGAATAACGCTTGCCGTCAAAAGCATAAAAATTCTGATTTTCACTGTAAGCCCTCCTAAAAAAGTTTTGTTTTTAATTGCTTGAATATGTCGGTAGAGGAATAGCAGTTGCTATAAACCTCAACAATTGCAGGTCCGTTATAATATTTGGAAATAGCCTTATTTATTTTGCTCAAATCCGCTGTTCCGTAGGTAGGCAAAAGACAGTCACGCTCTTTATCACTGTCGCTTATATGATAGTTTACAATGTTTTTTTCCATAAGCTCTATCATTTTAAAAATATCCTGCTTAGCTCTTATTGCCTGCTTTAAATCAAGTGTAAAGTATATTTCGTCATTAAGCTCGTTTTTAAGTTCCTTTAAATAGTCAATATATCCGCATTTGCAACGGGAAACATTTTCCTGTGCAAATTTTAAATCCATAGCCTTCGCTTCTTCAAAAAGCTTTTTATAAACCTCGGCGTATTGAGCAGGAGAGGTAGAGTAAACGTCCTTATAATCTCCGTGAAAATTAAAAACCTCAGCGCCTAATTCCTTTGCCGCCTCAAAAAGCCTTTTATAAAGCTCAACAGTATCGTCAAAACGGCGTTTATATCCGGAAAAAAGCATATAAGGGTCAACAACACCTGTAAAAGGATGAAATGAATATACATTGAGATTATATCTGTTTTTAAGCTCTTTTAATTTTTTAAGCCCTTCGCCTGTACACTCTGAATAGGCATTGGCAAAAATTTCGATAGTATTAAATCCGGCATTACTTATAATTTCAAGGGTATCAAAGGTATCCATAGGATAAAAGCAAGCGCTGGAAAGACCGTATTCCAAAACAGTATCATCTCCACAATATATATTTTTTTAAAATACTGCAATCATATTATACTATATTTTAAAATAAAAATCTACAAAAATTTTATATTTACATTGATTTTTCATTTTTTTGGTACTATAATGGTTATAATGATTATCGAATGTCGAGAAATTGACCCAATTTCTCGACAAAGCCGATGAAAATCGGCTCTATGTTGCAAAAACATCTTAAAATGTTATTTTGCAACTTCGATATCATTTCAATGAATATGTTCAATTACCGTTGGTAATTGTTTGCGAATTCAAAGAATTCGCAGTCGAAATAAGGCTTTGCCCTATTTCGACATCCACATAGTCATTATATTATTTTTAAAAAGAGGTTTAAAAATGAAAAACAAGAAATTTTCCATACAGTTTTTTGTAAAGCTTGCTTTGCTTTCCGCCATAATTATAATTCTTGCGGTTACTCCTATAGGATATCTTCCTGTAAGTATAGGAATTAAGCTTACAATAATTCAGGTTCCTGTTATAGTGGGTGCTGTTTTGCTCGGGCCCTCAGCAGGCGCTTTTCTGGGTCTTGTTTTTGGTTTGACAAGCTTTTTCCAAGCTCCTAATGATATTCCCTTAGGACCTGCTATGCTGTCCTACAGCGTATTTGCAACCTTTTTAATATGTGTACTGCCCAGAGTTATTATGGGCTTTTTGTCAGGGCTTCTTATTAAAGCCTTCCAGCATAAAAAAATCAGCCGTTTTGCAGTAAATCTTGTTCCGTATATTATATCAGCTTGTATATCTGCATTTATAATAACTCAGTTCGGAAGCGGAAAGGGAAGTATATTTATGATGATGGCTTGCCTTATCCCTGCTGTCATTATGGGTATTATAGTATCTTTGATTTCTATTTTGACTGAAAATAGATTTGAAAACACCTTTGCTTTCGGTGCTGTAGGTCTTTTAGGCTCTCTTTTAAATACAGTTTTGTTTTTAGGCAGTATATATTTGTTCTTAGGAAATATTGCTGCTAACGCTTTGGGAACAACAGTAAACGGTTTATTGGTTTTGTTTATGTCTATTGCAGGCTTTAACGGTATTCTTGAAGCTGTGGCTTCCTGTATTATTACAGGAGCTGTATGTAAGGCTTTGGGAAAAATCAATAAAAAACAGCCCGTTTTACAAGAGGCTGTTTCTGAAAAAGAGGAAGAATAAGTGAAAATTACACTCGGAATAGATATAGGCGCAACAACGGTAAAGATAGTAGGCTTTGATAAAGATGAAATTATTTGTCCTATGCGTTTTGCAAATACAGAGCCTAATAAATCGGCAATTGATGCTTTTGACAGCTTTATTGAAAAAGCAGGTATCCTGCTTTCCGATATAGAAAAAATAGTGCTTACAGGCGTAGGCGCTTCTTATTTTAATGAGGGTATTTACTCAGTTAAAACTTATATTGCAGATGAGCTTTTTTGTATAGGCAACGGCGCTATGTATGTAACAGATGAAAAAAGCGCTTTTGTTGCAAGCGTAGGAACAGGAACCTGCTTTATAAAGGCTGATAAGAAAGGCTTTAAGCATTGCGGCGGCTCAGGAGTCGGCGGGGGCACAATAAGAGGTCTTTCCAAGCTTATACTTGACAAGGATGATTTTGACGAAGCCTTGCATCTTGCAAACGCAGGAAAGCTTCATAATGTCGACCTTTTTATAGGAGATATAAGCAAGAAGAATGTGGGCAGTATGGGCTCTGAAATAACCGCTTCCAATTTCGGAAACATAAAGGAAACGGCAAACAGCAGCGATATAGCCTTAGGAATATTCAATATGGTTTTTCAGACTGTGGGTATGCTTGCTAAATTCTGTTTTGAGGCTGAAACACCCGAAAGTATTACAGTTATAGGCTCAACAGTAGAAAATGACGTGGCTAAGCTTTGCTTTAAAGCATTTTCAGAGTTTACAGGCATAGAGTATAATATTCCTGAAAAAGCGGCATTTGTAACGGCAATAGGCGCCGCAATAGCTCAAGAGGATGAGCTAACAGAAATTTAAAAGCTTAAAAAAGCTGTGCAGAATTGGCGTGTTGTTCTTATCGGAGAAAATGAAATTCTTTCAAATTCGGTTAAGAACCAGCATCGCATTTGTATGTACAAACGCACTTGGGCAGCAGCCCAAACCCACTAACAACAGAAAAGAGAAGATTCGTACTTGACGAGTCTTCTCTTTCTTTTTGTCTGTAAAGTGATATGCTGACTGTCGCCAGCGTGATATTTTCGCTTTGCGAAAGTGATATGAAACCTATCGGTTCCGTGATATTCTATTCGCATATAACTTGGCGGAGCCAAATAGCACTCGGCTAAAAGCCGAATATCACTGCGAAGCAATATCACTCGCCGTAGGCGAATAGAGTTGCGTGATACTCCGTTAAGAGTATCACGCTAATTCTGCACAGTTTTTTTATGGTTATTTCCAGCTTGTTGTAATTATTTGTCTGAAAAAGGCTTCGAGTCCTGCGCCGTTTTTAACCTTAGAGGAAGCATTAAACATATATTCAACCTCTCCGTTTATTATACGGGTAGAATTACGGCGGAAGGGAAGGGCAAAATAGCCAACACCGTCGTCAAAGGAACGAATAGCGGCTATTGCCTCTGTCATAAATTGCATCTGAGCTCTTTTGGGCTGTAAAGCATACCAGGTAATTTCGTCATAGCCCCAGGGAATATACGTGCCGGTTGCAACTCCGTCAGGCATACTTTCGTGACCGAAGTTATCAAACTCAACCAAATAAAGAGCATTTTCCATATAATAGCCTTGGGGAGACATACCCTCGGGAGTTCTGCCATACAGAGAGTCAATAAATCCGACCTCTATGGTACAGGGCATATATCCGTCACTTTCAATTTCATAGCTTCCGTTACCGTCATATATACGGGAGGGGAAGGTAAGATAGTCAAAATTCAAAAGCTTTGTAGATGGGTTACTGTAAAGTATTTCAGGCCTTAAATTATAATAAACGTGAGCTGTAATAAGAACATTGTTGTTTCTTCCGTTTTCGGCGGCATATTCTCTTACCATATTAAAGAGCTTATTTACAGCAGTACCGTCATCATTTGCGCTAATTAAAGCTATTTGTCCGAAGTCTATAATATCAAAGCCTGCATCAATATACTGGGTGGCTAAGTAATAGCACCACATTTGTCCTTCCAAGGTTGTCATATCAGGAACGGAGGTACCGTTACCCCAAATATTCAGATAATCATAATTTATTATATTCCAGTAATCAAAGGGTCTTGACTTTTCAATGGGTTCTCCAAAGGCTTCAAGTACGTATTCGGGAATTATAGTTCTTGAAGATGTTTCTTCTCCGATAGCTTCAAAAATACAAGCCTCAAGAATAATTCTTGAATCAATATCGTGAACATATTTTGCATATTTTTTGCTGTTTGCAAAGTGAGTAATAAGCTCAAGTCCGTTAGACCAGATAAAGCCTGCACGGGCAATCAATCTCGAGCCTGTTGTTAAAACAGTTTGAAGGTCTTGTTCAAATGTAGGGTCAACACCGGGAACAAGGTCTCCTACTGTAGTAGCACTGATAAAGCCTTCAAGAGTTGAAGCAGAGGCAAGATAATTTTGAAGTGATTCACGGGAAGCCTGTCCTTTTATTGAAAATTCACCGTCTAAAGAAATATACTTTGGACAATATTCTTTTTCCTCTTCAAATTTTTTGCCGTTAAGGATATCAGATTTTAAAGATAAAAGGTCAATAAGAGAAGGTGTTTTAGTATTTATTGCTTCTTTTGAAGCATCACTTAACTCATAAATACCTAACAGACTGTTTCTTACAGTAACAGCATCAAGAATGTTAAAATCAGCGTCGCCGTTAACGTCATTTTCAAGAACGATATCATACTTGTTGCCGTCAACAACTGCATAAGCGCCTGTGCCCAATATAGTATTGGACGCAAGAGCTTTTCCGTCAGCACTGAAAAGTGATACAGTCTTGCCGTTGCCCATGATAAAGCTGTTTACACTTGTGCCGTATTTAATATTGTTAACCTTTCCGTCTGCAAATGTATATTTGGAAGAAACATCAGCAAAGCTCAAGGTCTTGAAGCCTGCAAGGCTACCGCCGTTGATGCTTCCTGTAGAAAGCATTGTGCTGTCGCCTTCGTTGTACGCTGCAACATGGAATAAGAATTTATCGCAAACTGTGGAACGGGGAACAATAAAGGATACGCCTGTTTCTGTAGCCTTAGCGTCTTTAGCTTCGTCTGCAGAGAATACGCCGCCCATATTGTCTGTTGTGAATTTACCTGTTGTTGCATTGTAGGAGATTTTTCCGATAGCGCTGGAAACATCGCCGTCAACGTTAGCAGGAATGTTGAATAAATCAAATACTGTGTTGCCTGTTATGTTCTGAAGGAAGTTGATGTTGTTGATATAGTAGAAATCAACGATATCAGCATCAGTTTCAACGTTAACATAAACGTTGCTGTCGTCATAAGAGTAGTTAACATTAGCAGAGCCTGTAGCTGCAGCAACTGCGCCTGTTGCTTTATTGAAGGTATCTAAAGCAAAGGTGTTGTCGTACTCGGGAAGAGTTACGCCGTCAACTGTAGCTTTTGAGCCTGCGCTCTCAGCAGTAATAGGAGTTAAAGAAGCCTTAACACCTGTAAGAGCAAGCTTCCAACGTTCTTCACCGTTACTTACATAAGATAAATCGGGGAATACAATTTTTGCATTTGTAGTACCTTCGGGTAAATAGTAGGATTTACCTAAAATAAAGTGAGAAGCGCCGGCATTAGGGTCACTAAGACCTATGGTAGTTGATGAATGCATATTTAATTTAAGAAAGTCGAGAAGACCTTTATTGACGCCTTGTCCAAACCAGCAGTCAGAATCCTTTACAATATATGATGAACTACCGTTAAATCTTACCATCTTATTAAGATAGAACTCGTAAGGCTCAGCCTTCTTGTAATTTTTTCCGTTGTCGGAAGAAAACCATAGCTGCCAGCCTGTGCCGTTTCTGTCGTATAACAGATTAGCTAACTGCAGACTTTCTGCATTGGAGGAGAAAAAGTCAAAAGCAAAGTAACTGTCACCCACAACCCTGTAGGTAAGACTTTTTTCTTTAGAATATAGATCAGAGGGGAGAATATTATAACCTAAGAAATATATATCTTCAGAGAATTTATTATCTGCAGCGTATTTGATTGTATCGTTAATTTTAAGAAATTCGTCTATATTATTCAGCGGAGGTATACCGAAATTATTAAAGTTTGCAGCGCCGTATTGTGTGCTGCCAAAGTCATTTACAATAAGATTATCAACCGAGCCCGGTGTAAAGAGAGGCTTTTCGGGTTCTTTTGGTAAATCCGGCTTAGGCTCAGAAGAAACAAAAGAAAAGGTTTTGTCGTTAATTGGGGTAGAAGAAGCTGCTGCACCGCCATAAAGAAAGCCACGGTTTTGAAGCCATTCGCCTTCGGACTGAATTACTGAATCGGCAGGGAATATGTATCTTACCATTGTTGCATCTGAAGGAATAGAATAGGAATGACACATACCTACATATTCATAAAACCAAAGCATATTGCTTTGTCCTGAATTGTTGTTTATCATATGGGCAACCTGAGCAGGAAGATTATCAAGCTGAGACTGAGGATTTTGAGCTCCGTTTTCAACACTTGTAGGATTAGTTAATCTTACAAATTCAAAAAGAGCAGAATAGCTCAAAGGACCATTCCAGGTAGCACCGTTGTCCGTAGAATACATAACTCTTACGCCGTTATTATGAGTATTAAACCACATTTTAGAAATGGTATTTGCGGTAAAATTGTTTCTGTAATAGGAAAGAAAGCCGATATATGAACCGCCTTCAACGTTGTAATCAACGTATCTTTCAGAAACACCGCTTTGAGTATTAGGCGCTCTTAAGGTTACTTTATCGGTAAAAAAGCCCTGTACCTTATATTCGTTGTTGGAAATATCAACCTGACCGTTACAAACATTAAAGGTATCACTTTCAGGCACAAAGACAAGAGGGTTTCCGTCAGAGCCTTTTTGTGAAGGAGAAAAAGCACTGCCGTTCATTGAATTATTAAAATCAAAGGTAGAACCGTCATCAACTGTGCCTGGAGAGAGAATTTTCTTTCCGTTAGTGCCTGTTGTCGCAGAAATGTTGGGAGTTACAAGAAAAACAGAAAGCAATATTGAAACAGCTAAAAATAAGCATAAGATTTTTTTCATATTTTCTCTCCTTTTTTTAAAAAACGGGGGTATGAAATTCTACCCCCGTTTTAAGCTTATTTTTTACATAAAAACTGATTTACTGTATACATTATGTTGATATCATCACCCTTAAAGAAGTAAGGCTTATTGGGATAAATATCAAACATATTCTGAAGATTTTCATCTTCGCCGTCAAGGTCGGTGCATACGTTCATAACAAAGCGGTCGCTTTCAAGAAGAACACCGCCGTCAACGAAAGTTTTTCTGATGTTTGCAGGCTTGAGATTAAGCTCATAATAAAGACTGTCTATAAATTTACGTCTTGCAATAAGGTTTTTGTTTTCATCGTATATTTCCATAAAGGCAATATCGCTTTTTTCAAGGCAAGCATCATAAAAACCTATTTTCTTAATGCCATTTGCCTCAACGCAAACCTCAATCTCTTTATCTTCCTTATATTTTCCGCTTGATGTAAAGACGCCGAAATTAACGTAGCCTTTAAAGTCCTTAGGTAAATCGTTTACAACTGAAAATTCTATGCCATTATTATTTTTATAAATAGTTGCACCGATTTTAGAAAAGGCTTCTTTAACTTTATGGAAGCAAGGAGTAACGCTGAGATAATAGTCAACAACTGTCCAGCTTCTTGTGCAGGGCCAGGTATCATTATACATCCAGAATATTGCAGAAGCAGTAAGAGGCTTTCTTCTTCTGAAGTTATTTATATATTCAGAGAAGGCTTCGCCCTGAACAACACCGCCTAAATAGATTTGTTCATCTAAAGAAATATCACGGGGATTGATTTTTGTAAAGAAGGATATACATAAATCAGCAGAGGTGCCTATTTGCCACTCTTCAAGCATATTTTCGTGAATATCCCAAGTGAATGAATGTAAATACTCATCACCTTTATCAAGGCATTTCATAGTGGTTTTTCTTGAAACAGGACCTAACATACCGCCTTCATTTGGAAAACGGGATTCGTATTCGTGATATTTTCTGTAATCCTTGTCGGAGAAGCCGATTTTCCAGGGATGCTGGTCGCCCTGAGTGTCATCATCGTAAATGACATCGTCTTCAAAGGACATAGGAGAAGTAGGCTGATAATATTTTTCAATATCGTTTTCTTTTACAATAGAGGGTAAAATTTCTGAGAAAAGACCTTCTGAACCTTCAACCCATTCTTTTAAAAGCTCATTTCCGCCGCACCATACAATAAGAGAAGGATTGTTTGAAAGTCTGCGGACCTGATATGTAAATTCCTTTTGAACATCTTCAAGGAAATCTTTGTCGTATGTAGGTAAATTTGAGCAAGCACAGATAAATTCCTGCCAAACAAGAATACCGTTTTTGTTGCAAAGCTCAAAGAAATAGTCAGATTCGTATATACCTCCGCCCCAAACACGAAGGAAGTTGAAGCCTGCATTTTTAGCAAGCTCTATTAAACGCTCATATCTCTTGTTGTCAATGTTGGGGACAATCATATCAGCAGGCACCATATTTGCACCCTTGGCAAATATATTTACACCGTTAAGGTATACACAGAAGACGTTCTGCCCCTGTGCATTTTTGCCTGTATCAATGAAGATATGGCGTACGCCAAAGCTCTTTTTAAAGCTTTCGCCGGACTTGAGAGTAATTTCAAGCTCGTACATTTCCTGTGAGCCGAAATCAATACACCACCAAAGACGTGGGTTTTTAATTTGGAAATTATATTGAATAAATCCGTCACCCTGTGTAACGGTAAAGTCTTGTACTTTGTTTCCGTCCAATAAAAGCTCGTTTAATTCAGGTGCAGCAGAGCCTTTATAGAACAGCTTTGCACACACATCGGCGCTTTTTAAGTCCTCTTTAGTATCAACAGATACCTGAGCTTGAGTTATAATACATTTTTCATCATAAATAAGCTCAACATCGTCTGTAATTCCTATGTTGAGAAGACGGGGAGACCAGTCCCAGCCACAAGAACTCTGGGGCTTTCTGAGCCACATACGTTTATTCAGAAGCTCGTCCATAGTTCTTGTAGCCGAGGATAAATCAGTTATTTTCTTTTCTGCGGCATAGAAAACACCGCTGTCGAGACGTACATCAAGAATGTTTTTGCCTTCCTTAAGCTTACCGGAAACATCTATCTCAAGAGGATAGTATACGTTATTATGCCTTGCTATTTCAACACCGTTAAGGTAAACAATAGCGTGAAGGTCAAGCTGTTTGAAACGAAGAATTGCAAGAGTAGCCTTTGCAGCATCACAAGCATCAAATTCTTTGTGATAAAACCAAAGCATTTCTTCGACCCAACGACATTTAAGAACGTTTGAGCCTATGTAAGGATCATCTATTATACCCCTCTTTATAAGCTCGTCATGGACACAACCGGGTACCTTGGTGTCCATCCATTTCTTTTCGTCGTAGAAGCTTACGTCAAACTTCTTGGGCTTTCCCTGTATATCAGCAGGATAATATTCCATATTGTCGTATATGAGATGGGGAAGTCCCCCTCTCATTCCGCTTGTATGCTTTAATTTCCAGTTTCCGTTAAGTGATAAGGTTTTCATTTGAGCACGTCCTATTAGTTGATTTTAGCTTAAGAAATAGCGCCTCCGGAGGTTTTTAAGCTGTTGTTGTACCATATTTTAGCATCAGACATATTTGTCATAAGAGCATCGTCAATGGTACATTCGTTAAACTGTAAGCAGCCTGCAGTAATATTAGATTTTTCCAACAAAGCAAGCTTTGTGCCTGAACCGGTTATTGAAGTGTTGTAAATACTTGCAGTTGTGAAGGTCAAATCAAGTTTATCAAAGGTAACAGCAGCCTCTAAAGCGTTGCCTGCTTTGATTTTAGAATTTGAAAGAACAAGATGTCCATTTTTGCCGATATTAATCTTCAAAGCAGAGCTTGAGGAATCTATACCTGTTGCAGTATTTGAAATTGTAACGCTGTCAAACATATAGTGAGGTCTGTGAACACATTCGTCATCAAGAACAGCTAAGCCTATAGACTCTTTGTTTGCACGGTAGTTGGAATAGTTGATAGCGGCAAATTCGGAATCGTTTATTTCATACTGACCTGTGCAGGTTTGCATACCGATACCTGCATAAGACTTAATACCTGTACCTCTTATTGAAGCAGAGCCTTCAAAGCCCGGAACACAGCTGATACCGATATTAGCGCCAAAGAGAGTAATGTTTGCCATATTGTTACCGTCAGCTCTTGAAATTTCAATATCTGAACAGTTGTTGTGGCGGTATTGGAGATATGATTTTACAAAGTTTGTATATCCTAAGTTGATGTTGCTTACATCAACAGTATCCAATACGCCTCTGATAAAGATAGATTTCCAAAGAGAAGTTCCTGTTATGTTGTGGACACGGAGTCTACCCAAAGACAAATTAGTCGTCTGTCCAACATAATAATCCTTGAGATTCTCTCCTGTACCTACGAAAATTCCGAGATAAGGATTAGCAAGATAAATATCCTCAATTACAACACCGTCACGGGCATAGGTATATTCACGGGTTGACATAAATGAAATAGCAGGGGGATATTCATTTACTGTATTTACAACGGGAATCTGTTCCTTGTAAACAAAGCCTAAAGAAGAAACGGTTGTATTACCCTGTACTCTGATTGCAGGAGTTCCGTTAACATCACCTTTGCCGTGGTCAACTAAAATCCAGGAGCCGCTGAAATTGTCAGTTTTAAGGAAGTCTGTAGAAGCAGACTGCTCTTGTTTAGCTGAGGTTAAAACTGAAGGATTGGACCACATTCCCTTTAAGGAAGGAGAATCACCTGTAATGGTAACGCCTAAAGGAATGTTAATACCTCTTGTAAGACGGTAAACGCCTGCGGGAACGTATATAACACCGCCGGAATTTTTCAAGGTATGAACAGCTTTTTCAAAAGCCTCAGTGTCATCAGCAACGCCGTCGCCGACAGCACCTAAATTTTTAACGCTCAAATAGAATTTTTTAATACCGTTAACCTCTTCTTTTTCTTCAGGAGTATAAGTGGGCTTTGAAGAGGAAGAAGCATTGGGGTCTGTATAATTAGTATCAAACTCCATACCGTCAAATACAGAGCTTTGGGTTAAATCTGCGCCGTATTCATCGGTATTGCCGTTATTCTGGTAATCTTTGAAGTGAAGCTTATTACAGGAGGAAAGTGCTAAAACACTTAACATCACTGCAATAACAATACAAAGAAATTTGATATGATTTTTCATGCTTGCACAACCTCCTAATTATTTATAAGTGTATTTGTTTGTGATGAATTCTGAGTGCAGTAAACAAACTTAACCGAGTTATCATCAGGAATAACATTAGAAGAAGTAAATCTGCAGTATTCCATAACAGCTTCACCGTTTTTATATCCTGTACCACCTACAGTTATAAGGGGCTGATTGGTGTATGAGAATATAGTGTTTATATTGCGGAAGATACCTGAGCTTGTGCCTGTTCCGTTATGAGTATAGTATATCATTGCATTAGGCTCAGGAGAGTTATCATAACCGTAGGTTTCAACGTTCTCAAAAAGCGCAGCAGCGTTATCCTTAACGGTAATGTCGATGAAAGCGTTGTTGTACTGAGCGTTATTCAAATCAAGGCCATTACCTGCACCCACATCCTGAAGGAAGATATTTTTAAAGGTGTATGAGGATTTAACTGTGCTGTCTTCATCATCTGTAATGTATAATGCACGGTAGAAGGTTTCGTTTCTCTTATTAGCATAGTTTATGACAAAGAAGTATGAGCTTCTTATATCATAATTTCCTGCTGCTGTGAGATGAACAGGGAATCTGTTTTCAAGATTAAGACCTGTTGCCTTAAGATTTACACCGGTGTTCTTGTAAGCCTTTTCAGTTTTGAGACCAGCCTCTGCGCCGAAGCTGAGAACTCTGTCAACAGTTACATCAGAAGCAGCGGCAAGAACTATATCGTGAGCGTATAATGTTCTTTCTTCAACATATTTTGTGTTGTAAGTAGCATAGTTAAATTGAACATTTTCAATAGCAACCTTACTTGCAATACCTTTAACCAAAATACCTGTATGCATAGGAGAACCCATAACATTCTTAATGGTTACTTTACCGATGGATACGGGTTGCTTATCTTCGCCCAAATTGAAGGTGTCAACACCGTCGCCCTGAGTAACAGCTATACCTGTATAGCAGTTGGAGAGGGATACATCGGTAATATTTATAGGACCTTTTTTATCGGTCATTTTAGAGGTATCAACAGCAATGTGGGGAGGAGAAGCAAAGGTTGAGTTTATAAGGGGAGATGCAAAGAGGGAAACAAAGCCGATTTTTGAGAAGCTTGTATTTCCGTCAAGATAGAAGGTAGCATCAGCATCAGCTTCGCCTTCTCCGTGAGCAGCAACAATCCAGGAGCCTTTAAGCATAGAAACTTTTATAAAGGTGCTGGCAGAGCCGACAACAAAGCCGTGGTTTACCTTTGTTTTATCCTGAGCATCCAGATAGTTTTGCCAAGGACCTGTTGTTGCTCCGAGAGTACCGACAATTGATACTCCCGAAGGAACAAATATGTTACCCAAAGTAATTCTGTAAACACCTGAAGGGAAGAAAACAGTACCGCCTGTGTCCTTAACGCTGTTGATAGCGGCTATAATAGCATCTGTTTCGTCAACCAAGCCGTTACCTTTGGCACCAAAATCTTTAACATTGACAAAATTGTCGGTCTGTTCTTGAGCACTTACGTTTTCCAGGTCGATATGAGGGATAATAATAGCACTAACAATGAGAATGGGTAAAAGAAATGCTAAAAATCTTTTATGTTTAATCATTCCTCTGTACCTCCCTTAACTTTATTTTTGTTTTTAACAAAGAAGATAACGCCTACTGCAATTCCTGCAAGAACGATAAGACCGCCGATAGAAGCTAAAACAACGATTAAAACGGGGAAGGGCTCAGAGCCAACAACACCAACGCTGTTAAAGGGCTTAACCTTGAAGGAGATATAGTCACCCTCTAAGGTTGACTGGAGGTAAGAAACCTTACCGTCAGTTCTTTCGTAAAGACCTAAAAGATTTTCATAACCTTCAAAATCCTTTACAGGAAGAGAAATAGTAATAACCTTGTCTTCCTCAAGAGCAAATTTTTGATTGTTTAAAATGTCATAGAACTCAATTTCAAACAGAGAAAGAAGATTTGTACCGGAAACCTTGGGATTAACTCTTGCAAAAGCTTCATCCTTAGTGGATAAGCCTTTAACTTTTATACGGATATTCCATTTAAGTCCGGAAACCTTAACGCCGTTATCGGATTGGATAATAGCGCCAACCTGTTCTTTGAAATTAGCAATTTGGTCTGTTATAGAGCTGTCAAGAGTATCTCTTACTTCGGAGAAAAGTGAAGCATAGCTCTTCTCTATAAGAAGAACAGTGTTGATGTTAGCAGAGGTAAGAGTAGTGGGAAGTCCCGCTGTAAGCTCTGCAATCTGCTGAGCAACAAAAAGGTTGTCCATTTTTGTTTTCAAAAGATTGATAGCATTCTCATAATAAGCTCTCTGGTTTTCATCATATTGATAATAGTATTTGTTGTATTCTGTAATAAGGGATACAACTGCTGAGAAATCATCAATAGATAATGTTTCAAGCTCAGGAACGTTAAGAACCTTTATAGTGTCTTCTTCATTCTGAGGAACATCGAAGGTTAAGGGATAGGAATAGGTTCTTGAGTCAACAGTTGAGAACAAGTCAACATAAACGTCAGTATTGGCAAGAGTTGAGTAATCGAGAATAGTTTCAAAAGAACCGTCAGCCTGTAGCATAGAGAACATTACAGTACAGTTGTTCTTTTTGAGAAGCTTGTCAATATCACCGATTGTAAATGAATCTGAGTGAATAACAAGCACATTGTCGATGTTATCAATTTCAACTTTTGATTCATCAAGACTTGAAACAGAAACATCTTTAAGAACGGGCTCAAATAACAGTGTATACTTTGTAAATACATCGCCGTTGTTAAAGCCTTCGCAGTTATATGCACATATTAAAACATTTGCATAGTTTGAGGTACCGTCAAGGTTAATGTCAACGTATTCGCCGGCAAGTGTCTCAAATCTGAACTGAGCCTCTTTACCCTTAAGTGTATTTTTGACAGTTGCATAGGTAGGAGCGCTCTCATCCATATAGTAGAAGAAAGTTATGGTTTTTTGCTCGTGGTCAATTGTATATAAATTACCATTTTCAACAACAGAGGGAACGTCTGTTACTTTAACGGGAGAAACCTTGAAAAGACCTAAAACCTTGCCCTCGGGATAATACTGAATAACCTTGTTTTTATGAGCAGTGATGCAAAGATAAGCTGTGTTTTCAGCAGGCTTTGAAAGGTCTGTAATCTCTACGGAAAGAGTGTCGTCTGTATAGAACTTAGCCTGTGCGAAGCGAAGCTCAATTCTGTCTAAAATTTCCTGATAGGTTGTCTTTTCATCACCGAAATTACGAACGTTTAAAATATCGCCTAAAACGCTTATTTTATTGTCTTTAATTATAAATTCAGAAGCATCGTAGTTGTTAGAGTATTCGGGATCACCTGCAACTAAATCGCCTTCGGGAGTACAGGTGATTGGGGTTGAAGAAGCCTTGACAAGTGCAAGGTTAAAGCCATATTGGAAAACAACGCCGTCATTGGTAGCTACAATAGCGCCTTCTCCACTGTTAAGGAACTCATGAGTGGGAGAACACCATGCGCCGTGAATTGAACACCAGGTGTATAAAACGCTATCGTCAAGAGAATAATCTCCGTTGGCAGCATCCTTGAACCTATATGAACCAATAAGCTCTCTCTGAAGAAGGTTGTTGGGCATCTTAATCTTAAAATAGGTATAGCCTTCGGGTATATATGATGAGAAAAGCACCTGAGACCAGCCACTGAAGTGGTTGTTACCTTTTCCGTCATCGTAGGACGCTTTCAATGCTCTTTTAATATCACCTAAATAGAGGTTGTTGGTAGTGGAAATACAGCCTTTATAGGGGTCGCCAAGGTCTACCCAAATGTCGCCGTCCTTAGAAGCAAGGAACTGGACGTCTTCTATAGAGTCCAAAGCATCCTTAGCAGTGGTAAGGTTACTTCCGACAATGAATACGGCACCCACATAGGTTTCAGGCTGAACCTTATAAACCAAAGCAGGCTCTATATCCCAAGGAGCAACTGCGTTATAGTGAACCATACCGGTAGCTTCTTTGCCGAAAACAACCTTTTGAGTATCAAACCAAGCAAGTGTATCTGGACCGATATTTACTAAGCTAAGTGCCGCACCGTTTTCAAAGGTTGCATAGGAAGAGAAGGAAACGCCGGTAGTGGGGTTAACTACAGGAATAAAACGGTCTGCAATACCGGGCTTTAAAATAAGCTTGGAATCAGTCTCGGTTTCGGGGAAATCAATATATATTGGATCTAATACCAAGGAAAGATTACAGGTACTCTTAACTACGCCGTCTACCTGACCGGGACAATCTTTTGTGACAAATTTTGCGATACATTGCGGAGAAACAATAGCGTCAAGGTCAGTGATGGGAGTTCCGTCCATTTCATAGAAGAGAATATCGCCGTAGGAAATATTATAGTAGTTTTTGAAATCTTCGTATGTGATATCTTCTTCGTCAGACTTTTGTTTTATAACAATATTATTGTCAGTAATTTCAATATGAGCCAGATTGTCCTTTAAAACAAATTCAGGCTCCTTCAATTCGCTGATTTTAACTGTATATTCGTTAATAACATCACCTGCAACAAGACCTGCCACAGTACCTGTATATCCGTGTGCAACGAATTTAACCTTCATTGTTTCGTCAATCAAAGTGGAATAATTAGTAATAAGATTATCGGAAGAATCGTAGAATTGTACCTTTGACATAGTGGTATCAAAGGCTTTTTCAATGTTGGATAATGAAAAATCGGTTACGATTTCATCATTGATATATAAAATGTCTTTTGAGAAGACAAAAGATTCTTTTTGAGAAGATTTAACGCTGTAGCAAGGGTCTTCGTAGTAGTTTTTTACAGCAGTATCGCCTTTTGAAGTAGAATCAATTTTCGTTCTGGAAAGCTTAATTGAAGAAAGAGACTGAGACCAAAGACCTGCGTATTGCTGGTTGGTAACAGAATCGTATTGTTCAATAGCAGTATATTTAGGGAACATAATTCTTACGTGAGTAACAAAAGCGGGAATTTTATAAACGTGAGTAACAAGACAGTACTTGTCACAATCGGGAACAGGAATTTTATAATCAGGCTCCGAAGAATAAGTAGCTAAATAATCGAGAATATTAAAGCTGTTGTCTTTAGTAGGACTTTTATTTGCATCAGTCCAGTTATATGCTTGAGCCTGATAGATATTATCATAATTGATATTTTCAAAGTTTTTTCCGTTATCGTAGGAAACCTGTAGATGCCAGCCTGTGCCCTCAGTGTTATAAATGAGGTTTGTAAGGCTGCCTATTTTGTAGTTAGTACCTGTAATAGTATTAAAAGCAAAATAGGTGTTATCTCTTACAGGGTATGTAATGCTCTGATTACCGTCAATTGCTCTAATGCCATAAGGAACGGTAGCACGAGAGGAGCTTGCCCAATAGTTAACATCTATCTGCTTAATATAACTTCCAAAGAACATGGACATAGACACAAAATGATCAATATTGGAGAATTTTCCGCCAAGACCTGTTTGACCTGTAATATAATTTTCTGACTTGAAAACCTCAAACATTCCGGGCCTGATAGGTTGTTGCTCTTCTTCTGCAACAATAACAGAGGAAGGCAGCAATAGAGTAAACACAGAGCTAAGTAACAATAAAGCAGTCAAAACGGATAGGGCTTTAGTTTTGAATTTATTGTGCATAAGAAAATTCCTTTCTTATAAAGATTGTTGTTTATCAAAACGCTTTTTTGCGTTTTGATAAGCCGATTTTCATAGGCTTTGTCGAGAAATTGGGTCAATTTCTCGACATTCGATAATCATTATTACAATGGAGAAGTAAAAATAATAGTTGCCATAGTTTAAATGCAAGGGTGCAGGGAAGAGCCCTACACCCTTGCTAAAATCTAAATTAGATTTTTAATAAATAAGGTTAAGCTGAAATTTGTTTTGAATAAACATCTCTGTAAACACTTTCAAGTGCTTGACCATTCTTAACTAAAGAGGAAGCGTTGAAGTGGTATTCAGTCTCGCCGTTTATAGTACGTGTAGCAGTACGACGTCCGGGAAGAGAGATATATCCTGTGCCGGGATCAGTTAGCTTCAAAGAGTTAATCATATGGTTAAGGAATTTAGTTTGTCCTTCTTTGGGCTGTAAAGCAAACCATGTGATTTCATCATAACCCCAAGGATAATGAGTTGCAGGAGTAGGATCACCGGGATGGTTATTTTCAAAGTTGTCGATTTCAACTACATAGAAGTTTTCGGATACATTGTAACCCTGAGGATGTTTTCCGCCAGAAGTTCTTTGATAGATAGAATCTAAGTATCCTGCCTTCAAGGTACAAGGCATATATCCGTTAGCTTCTATTGCATATTCTCCGTCACCGTCGTAAATACGAGAGGGGAATGTATCAAAGTCGAATAATAAATTGCCGTCTTTAAGAATGAACTTGGATATATTGTATTTGTTATGTCCTGTAATAAGAACGTTGTTGTTTCTTCCGTTTTCAGCAGCGTATTCTCTTATCATTGTGAGAAGTTCGTTAAGAACTGTACCGTCATCCTCCTCGAAGGACATAGCTACCTGACCAAGATTGATAACATCAAAGCCAGCATCAATATACTGTGTAGCTAAGTAGTAGAACCACATCTGAGCTTCTGTTTCTACTAAGTTGGGAACTGAAACAGTGTCTCCCCATTTATTTTCATAATTATAGTTAATAATGCTCCAGTAATCGAAAGCTCTTGTTTCAACGGGAAGATCAAATGCTTCAAATACATATGCAGGAATCATTGTTCTTTCTGCTGTTGTTTGAGCAATTGATTCAAAGATACAAGCCTCAAGAAGAATTCTTGAATCGATTCTGTGAACATAATCAGCCCACTTAAAGCAGTTTGCAAAGTGAATATTCATATCAAGACCTGCTCCCCAAACAAAGCCTGCGCGAGCGATAAGCTTAGCACCTGTTGTTAAAACAGTGTTAAGGTCTGCTTCGAATGTGGGGTCAACACCGGGCTCAAGAGTACCAACTGTTGTAGCGCTGATAAAGCCTTCAACAGTCAATGCAGTAGCAAGGTAATCTTTGATAGCCTGAGCAGAAGCAGTATTCTTAATTGAATATTCGCCGTCTAAAGAAATGTATTTGGGAGAGTAAGCTTCTTCTGTCTCAAATGTCTTTCCTGCAAGGATATCATCCTTAAGTGAAAGAAGCTCAACGATTGTAATTTCATCAGCGCCTGCAGCTTTCTTGGAAGCAGGAGCTAAGTCAGTAACGTTCAAGAGGTAATTTCTTACTGTAACAAGGTCAAGAACGTTGAAATCAGCATCGCCGTTTACGTCGTTTTCGAGAATAATGTCATATCTGTTGCCGTTAACAACTGCATAAGTACCTGTTCTCAATATCTCGTTGGAAGCAAGAGCTTTTCCGTCGATGTTGTAAAGAGCTACAGACTCTCCGTTGCCCATGATAAAGTTGTTTACGGTTGTGCCGTACTTAATGTTGTTAACCTTACCGTCTGCAAATGTATACTTGGAAGAAACATCAGCAAAGTTCAAGGTCTTGAAGCCTGCAAGGCTACCGCCGTTGATGCTTCCTGTAGAAAGCATTGTGCTGTCGCCTTCGTTGTAAGCTGCAACGTGGAATAAGAATTTATCGCAAACTGTGGAACGGGGAACAATAAAGGATACGCCTGTCTCTGTAGCCTTAGCATATTTAGCATCGTCAGCAGAGAATACGCCGCCCATATTGCCTGTTGTGAATTCACCTGTTGTTTTGTTGTAGGAAACCTTTCCGATAGCGCTGGAAATATCGCCGTCAACGTTAGCAGGAATGTTGAATAAATCAAATACTGTGTTACCTGTTATGTTCTGGAGGAAGTTGATGTTGTTGATGTAGTAGAAATCAACGATATCAGCATCTGTTTCAACGTTAACATAAACAGCAGAGTCATTATAAGAATAGTTAACGTTAGCAGAGCCTGCTGCAGCAACTGCTGCGCCTGTTGCTTTATTGAAGGTATCTAAAGCAATGGTATTGTCATACTCGGGAAGAGTTACGCCGTCAGCTGTAGCCATTGTTCCTGTGCTATCAGCAGTGATAGGAGTTAAAGAGGATTTAACACCTGTAAGAGCAACGTTCCAAACAGCATCGCCGTTGCCTACAAAAGAGAAAGAGGGGAATACGATTTTTGCATTTGTAGTACCTTCGGGTAAGTAGTAAGCCTTACCAACTGAGAAGTGAGAAGCACCAACACCTGCTTCACCAAGGCTCATGCCGGGCTGTTGTAAATGCTTGTTCTTTACAAGGAAGTCAAGGAGACCGAGGTGACCGCCTTGGCCAAACCAACAATCAGCGTTTGTAACAGGAATGTCTTTTTGTGCCCCATCGATGACTACTATTCTACCCATTTTATTTAGATAGTAATCATAGGGATTGATTTTCTCATAGGTTTCGCCGTTATCGGAAGAAATCCAAAGCTGCCAGCCTGTATCATATCTGTCATATATCATATCTATTAAGGAATCAACTTCTGCAGTACCGCTGTAGAAGTCAAGGCCAAAATAAGTGTCGCCGACAACATTGTATGTAAGGCTTCTCTCTGCGTTGTCAAGCGCCTCGGGAGTAGCACCGTTATAGCCTAAGAATTGAGCAGTTTCGGAATATCTGGTGTTACCAACAACATTAGGGATATCCATACCTGTTAAGAAATCCCATATTGATGTGAAATAACCAACATTGTAGTCTGAATAGTTAGCCTTACCGTAGAGTGTGCTGCCGTAGGCATTGCCTGTGAGGTCGTCAGCTGTACCGGGATAGAAGATATCCTTATCAGCTTCGGGAGGTAATTCAGGCTCGGGTTCGGGCTCGGGATCGGGCTCGGGATCGGGCTCTGAGGGGATTTCAGTTGTACCCTCGAACACATAGTTTTTATTGGAGATAGGTGTTGCAGAAGCTGCAGCGCCGCCATAGAAGAAGCCGTATGAAACTCCCCAGCTAACATCAGTAAGGAGCAGATCTTCTTCGGGGAATATGTATCTTACCATTGTTGCGTCTTCAGGAATTTGGTAAGAATGACACATACCTATGTAATCATAGAAGTAGGACATAGCTCCTGTAGCAGTTTTGTTATTTAAAACGTAGCTAGCAATTGTATTAAGCTGAGAGGTTACATCCTGACTTCCCGGAGCTGCATTTTTTGTGGAAGTTCTTGTAAACTCAAAGAGCGCAGAATGAGATAGGGGACCTTCCCAAGTAGCGCCGTTATCTGTGGAGTACATAACTCTAACACCCTTGGTGTTATTAGCGTTTTGGAACCACATTTTGTAAAGAGTAGAGGGGCTGTAATTGTTTCTGTAGTAAGAAAGGAAGCCGATGTAGGAGCCGCCTACAACGTTGTAATCAACGTATCTCGGACCGCCGCTTGAATAAGGAGCTCTCAACATTACCGTATCAGTAAAGAATCCGGGAACTTCAAATTTGTTTGTGCCCTGTGTATAATCTTCCGGATCAGTGTTGCTGAAGGCATCTCCGGCGGGAACCCAAACAAGTGGGAAACCGTTGCTTGCTGTGGGAATAGCAGAGAAAGCTGTTCCGCCTACCCAGTTGCCTATATCGAGGGTATAGCCATCATCAGCAAGGCCGGGCTCAAGAACTACTAAACCGTTAGGGCCTTTTGCTGCGTTTACTGTAGGAGCTATAGCAATTACAGAAACAA
Source organism: Oscillospiraceae bacterium (assembly GCA_015067255.1). Classification (NCBI taxonomy): domain Bacteria; kingdom Bacillati; phylum Bacillota; class Clostridia; order Eubacteriales; family Oscillospiraceae; species Oscillospiraceae bacterium. Next base: position 99,860 of record SVMS01000001.1, on the reverse strand, counting down.
GCATTGCTACAGTCATAAGCAAACACAAAAGTTTTTTTGCTGTTTTCATTTTCATTCTCCTTTTTTAATTTTTTATGCCGTTAGGCATTATTAATAATATATAATAATTGAACAAAGCTGTTGCTCCGGACAATTAAAATAACAAATTAATCTTATTAACTTCTGTTAAATTTATCAACAGCGGAAATGTGAGCTGATTTAACTTCGTTAATAATACTTGCAGGAGTACCGAGAGCTGTATTTACAAGACCTTCTGTAAATCTTTTATCATCAAAGTCTGTAAGTCTGTTTCCGATAAAGGTAATAGGAGTAACCTTTTTATCAATATCCTTTATATAATACTGATAATCCTGGTCTGTCCAGCCGTAAGTTGTTGCATACATATCCTTCTGAGCTTTTACGAAGTTCTCATTCTCATTATAGTGCATATATCTGCCAAGATATTCCCAAGCAGCTATACCGTAGGGGTTTTTAGCGCCCTTAGGAATAGCAAAGAAGTTTGTATTGGCATTGTGATAATATTTATCAGCCTCAGGATCCTTAGGATAGGGAACAAACTGAATTGTTCCTGCCTGCTTCAAGGGGAGATATGCAGGAGTATTGTAATCCCATACGTGTCCGCTGATAAAGCCTATCTTATTTGAAGAGAAGCGGTTAGGAATATTATCCCAGGTAAGTCTGTCAAGACAGCCCTTAGCAGTTAAGCTCTGAATGTACTCATAGGTACGTAAAACATTCTTATCACTGATATTGGAAACAAGCTTGCTGTTGTCGTCCATTTTAATAATGTCGATACCTGTTGAACCTATCCAGGTAACAAGGAAAGCCCAGTTGATAGAAGCGCCGTAAACTGAGGGTTCGGGGTTTCCGGGAACTGTGATAAGCTCTACGAATTTTCCGAAAGCGTTCCAATCCCATTTGTTGTTATAGAACATTGTAACAGGGTCCTGAAGAGTGCCGCCTGATTTAGCAACTGCAGCATCAGTAAGCTTCTTATTATAAAGAAGACCGTTAGAGATAACACTTGTGCTTGTGCATACTGCATATCTTGTTCCCTTATACTTTGTATATACATCATTGGGATTTTGAGTTGTTTCAATCCACAGAGGGTCAGTAGCGTCTATGTAATTTGATATATCTTCAAAAACGCCTTTACCCATTACGAATGCAGCCTGAGTGATATCTACGCTGTAGCTGTCAGGTGCAGAGTTTGAAGAAACAAGAGTTGCCAATTCTTCGGAATAAGTATTCCAGTCTGTAGCAACATCATATTTAAAAGTAAAGGTTTTTCCTGTCATTGTCTTGAAGAGTTCAAGCTTAGCTTTTTGTTCTACTTCGTTAGGTCTAACTGTAACAAACATCTTGAGCTCAGAGGTTTCGGGTAAATCTTTAATGTAATCGGGAAGCTGTTTTCTTGATTTAACTCCGAATTTTGAAGTTACCTGGCTTCCGTTTCCGTCGGTATTATTTCCGCCGCCGTTTCCGCCGTTACCTCCGTTAATGCCGCCTAAGCTGTTTTCACCATACACATCGTCGCCACCGTAGCCGATTCCGCTTACATCATCTATTGCAGGACCGCCGCCGCAAGCGGTAAGAAGCATAGACATACATAGCAACAAGGCAAGTATGGAACTGATTTTTTTCATATGTTTTTCTCTCCTTTTCTTTATATGCTTAAGTACAAAATACTTAAAAACATCAATAAAACGAATTAATATTTAGCACAAACACTAAACCACATTAAAATAGTACCACATTTTTTGTTTATAATCAATGCAAAAACTTAAGGTGTTATTAAACAAAATCTCAGTTTTTTACTAACCTTTTTTTCGATAGCTTCCGGGGGAAACTCCGCAAGCTCTTTTAAAGGCTCTGCTGAAGGAAATAAGCTCTAAATATCCACAAGCTGTTGCAATATCGGAAATGCTCATATCTGTTTCCGAAAGCAGCCTTTTGGCTTCAATCATTCTGACATTTGTCATAAAAGAATAGAGGTTTTCTCCCGTCTGCGCTTTGAATATGCCTGAAAGATAGTTTGGATTCAAATGCACATGCTCCGCTATTGAGGTAAGCGTTATGGGGGAGCTGAAATTTTCGTAAATGAATTTTTTTATCTGATTTACAGTTTCGTTGTTTTTTAAAGTATTAGAAGTGTTGCATTTCAAAACAGAATTCAAAAATAAGCTCAGAGCATTTTTCATTTTGTCAATTCTGTAAAGCTTTGAAATACATTTAAGGATATTAAGACCGTTTGCGTTTCCCAAAGAAAATTTGTATCCGCGTTTTGAGGATAAAAACATAATTCTGTAAAGAATCAGCTCTACTATATCGGTATAATTTTTTATTGACATATTAAACTTTGCAAGGCGTTCAAGCACTATAAGGATACTTGTTGTTATCTGCTGAGTATCATTAAGCTCGATAGCCGAGTCTATACCTGTTATATAGTTATTTTCGTGGATAATTTCCTTTGATAAAGAATTGCCGTCATAAAAGAAAAAGGCTTCGTTAAGACGGTAAAAGCCGTATTCTACAGCATCTAAGGACTGCTTATAGCAGGTATAAATAGAATCAAGACTGCTTTTTATCTGGCTTACGCCTGCAAGAAATTCCAAATTGGTATGAGTATAAAAGCTTTCATTCAAATCTCTTAAAAAGTTCATAATAACCGCATTGGTTTTCTTTGCGCTTTTCTCCATAGAGCAAATGATAAAAATAATTTCATCGTTATTTTTTATGCAGACAATAAAGTCTTCGATAAAATAAAATTGCTCCAAGTCAATAGCGTAGTGCTTTAATATTTCGTAATGGTCGTTTGAAAAATCGTCAAAATTAGGGGAAAAAGTTTTTTCAAAGGGATAATCAATTTTCAAAACTATTGTGGAAAAGCTTGTATACTTTAAAATATTAAAGCTTTCGGCACGTGTCTGGAAATTGCTCTCATTTCCTTTGTTCTCTATAATATCAAGGAAAAGACGCTCAATATAGCTGTTGTTTTTTTCAAGCTTTAACAAATCGACAAAACGGTTTCTCGTTTTCTTTTCCTCAAAGCTTTTTACAATTTCGCTGTAATCTATATTCCAATCTGTTTCTATGCAGTCATACGCGCCCTTTAAAAAACATTCACGAATAGTTGACGATGTGAATTTCTTGCTGATTGCCACTACAATAACATCATTATAAAATTTCATCAGATTGGTTATTTCGTAAAAGGCTTTCATTTTTGTTTCGTCAACATATACCATAATAAGACAGTTTTCCTTATTGAATATATCAGACAGGAAAACCTCTGAAAATACGCTGATGTTCAGAACGTCAAAGTCTTTATTCAGGTTCTCGCAAATTTTATCCGAAATTGCTTTTGAGGGGAATTTATAAAGAATTATTTTCATTTAAAGCACCTCTTTCGGATTTTTCACAGAACCTCTTTTTACAAGGATAGTATCTATACAGATATCCATAGGCAAGCTGATTGTACCTGAATCTATATAAATAAGAAGGATATAAAGGGCAGTAAGAGCCATATTTACAACTGAAATTCCAAAGCTGTCAACAGAGATGTTATCAATATCGTGAGGATTGGAATTATCAAAGCTTATAATGGAAATGTCCTCGGGGACTGAAAGGTTAAGCTTTTTAAACATTGAAAAGGCAGAGAGCAAAATGAAGTCGGAAGCGCAAAAAAACGCCGTAGGCCTTTTGCTCAGTTTTAAAATATCTGAAAAATTGTAAATGTCGGAGATGTTCTTAGCCTCCGTCATAGGTGAAATACGGGGAAAGTCCTCGATTTTATTCTGAGTAAGAAAGCTGGCAAATCCGTTGTAACGCTTTTCGTAGCTCAAGGACCTGGAATCAGCGTCCAAAAAGCAAAAGGTAAGGTGCCCCATATCATAAAATATTTTTGCGCATTTATAGCCTGCTGCAAAATTATCGTGAGAAACGATAGTGCTCTGAGCTTGCTCTTTTATGGGGTCTATAAATATATGCGGTTTTTTTAAAGCTGTTATCTGAGATATAGCTGATTCTCTTTTTGCGCCTATAAATATAAAAGCATCTGAAGAAAACCTTTTATCCGAAAGGTCAACAGGCTTATCCTCTTCCAATATATATATGAAGCTTTCTATATTGAGTCTTTTAAGCTCAAGGATAATAATATTCAGCATTTTGCCCCAATAAAAAGTGTTCGAGAAAAAATTGGCATTTATTAAAATAGTGATAGCTTTAACTTTTTTTGCGACAGATAAAAAATAGTAGGTTCCCTTTGCTGCCACAAGGTCTGAAAAATTAATTTTTGCATAATCATTCATCTCTTGCTCTTTGATAATATTAAATTCTTGAAGTATGTTTATTTTCTTTCACACCTTTCTAATATATAATATTATAAACATTGTACAATAGTTTTATTTATCATTCAATTACAATTATTAATAGACGCTTAACAATTTTTCACATATAAGTTAAACTTTCCTTAAGATAACACTTTTTTTACATATAAGTTTTTGTATTATTTCCTTATTTGGAATTGATTTAAACAGTTTCAAAAAAATGGTATTTTTCTTTTTTTATCGTCAATAAACTGAAAAATGATTAATAAAATACTAATAATTGTTCTTTAAAATTCAGGCGTCTTGTTGTATAATATATAAAAAGCAATAGATAGCATTATTGTTAATTATGCTATTTGTTTAAATCTATTTAATGAAGCTTTTTATTTTCTGCGGAGGTGCAACAATGAAAAAAATACATAAGGGGATTTTTGTCGGAAAAAGAGCAGTGTGCTTACTGAGCGTATTAGCTTTGCTTTCCGGTCTATCGTTGACAGCTTTCGGGCAACAGGCTCAAGCAGTTGCTTCGGGTAGTGATGACGAAATGTTTGTAAGCTATATAAGCTACAACGAATATATGGAGAAAAACGCTTCTTTGCCGGCACTTTCCGGAGAGATTGTTTTAAATCATACTAACTTAACATCTTCTTCAGATGAGGTTAGTATTTCTTCTGTTTATTCCCGTGATAATATTATCGCTTTCCCTAAAAATACGGGAGAAGCAGAATTTACCTTTGAGGCGGAGGCTGACGGATGGTATTGTATAGACATTACCTATTGTAATATGCCTCTTAAAATGACAGAAATAGAGTTTTCTTTGTCTATAAACGGAGAGATACCGTTTTCACAGGCGGACCTTTTCTCGTTGCCGAGACTTTACACCAATAATAAGATAACTCTGGACAGCCTTGGAAACGATTTAAAAAGTGAAAAAGAAGAAATTAACACCTTCCGCACAACAAGACTTATTGACAGCAGCTACGTTTATGAAAATATGAAATTCTATTTTAAAAAGGGTACTAACACCTTGAAAATAGAAGCAATCAGAGGCGGCTTTGGTATTGAAAGCTTGTGTCTTACACAGGCTAAGAGCGATATTTCTTACGAGAAATATAAAAACGAAAATGCTCAGAAGCCCAACAACACTCCGAAGGATTTTATAACAAAAATTCAGGGTGAATTAGCTGTCAGCGTTTCTGATACAATTCTTTATCCTACATATGATAAAATGAATGCAGATACCGAGATATCCACAGGAGAAAAGAACAGCGCTTCAAAGCTTAAGCTTAATACTATCGGTCAGAATACCTTCAATCAGGCAGGTCAGTTTATAAATTGGGAGATTGAGGTTCCCGAGGATGGTTTTTATAACATTGGCTTAAGAGCAAGACAGAATTTAGTAAGAGGCTTCTACTCCTCAAGAAATATTTACATAGATGATAAAATTCTTTTTAAAGAGCTTAAAAACGTACATTTCGATTATGATTTCGATTGGACAATAAAAATGCTTGGCGATGAAGATCCTTTTGAAGTGTATCTTACAAAAGGAAAGCATACAATAACCCTTGAAGCTTCCGCAGGCGATGTAGGTTTGATTCTTGAACAGTTTGACGACTGTATTCTTGAACTCAACACTCTTTACAGAGAAATTATTATGATAACGGGACTTTCTCCCGACCCCTATCGTGACTACAATCTTAAAGCGCAAATTCCTAATCTTGAAGGCCGTTTCGAAAAGCTTGCAAAGACTCTTAAAGAGCTTGCAGAGCAGATGAAATCTAAGGAAATAATGAAGGGCAACAACGCAGTAGCTGCACAGACTGTTGTAATTCAGTTAGAAAGCTTTTTGAAAAAGCCAAGAACCGTTGCACTGAGAATCTCAAGCTTTAATGATAATATAAGCAGTCTTTCAAGCTGGGTACTTTCCTTGAAATCTCAGCCTCTTGAAATCGACTATTTATTTGTAAAGTCTTCCGAAGTAAAGGCACCTAAGGCTTCTTCCGGATTTTTCAATCAGCTTGGCTTCCGTGTAAGCTCATTTGTTGCTTCATTCTTTGAAGATTATTCGCTTATAAGTGATAACGAGGATATAGCTTCCATTAAGGTTTGGATTGGTACAGGTCGTGACCAGGCTCAGATAGTAAAGGATATGGTGGACAACAGCTTTACTCCTCAGACAGGTATAAATGTTGCACTTTCCCTTGTTCAGCAGGGTCTTCTTGAAGCCGTTGCTTCAGGACGTCAGCCTGATATTATGCTATTTACCGATAGTGGTACGGCAATAAACCTTGCAGCAAGAGGCGCTATACTTGATTTAACCGGATACGAAAGATTTAACGAAATCAAAAAGCGTGCAAGAGAAGACGTTTTCACTCAGTATGAATATGAGGGCGGCACCTATGCCTTTCCTCTTGAACAGAGCTTCCATATGCTTTTCTACAGAAAAGACATTTTCGCTCAGAACGGTCTTTCACTTCCTAAGACTTGGGATGAGTTCTATTATGTTTTAGGAAGACTTCAAAAGAAAAACCTTTCGGTAGGTGTTCCTGTCGGCTCAAGCACAGCGCCTGATATAAGCATATTTATATCATTACTTTTCCAAAACGGCGCAGATCTTTATAATAAAGAGAGAACAAAAACAGAGCTTAACACCGAAAAATCTCTTAAAGCATTTAAACAGTGGACTGAATTTTACACAAAATACGGTCTTAACGTTGAGTTTGACTTCTTTACCCGTTTCAGAAGCGGTGAGATGCCTCTTGGTATACAGGGCTATACCTTCTACAATCAGCTTTCTATAGCAGCTCCCGAAATAGCAGGTCTTTGGGCTATGGCAGAGCTTCCGGGAACAGTTGATGAAAACGGAAATATTATCAATACTGCAGTTTCCGGCGGAAACTGTGCAGTTATTCTTTCAAAATGTAAAGATGAAGAAGCCGCTTATAAATTTATTGATTGGTTTACCGATGAGCCTCAGCAGACTCAGTACGGTCTTACTGTTGAAAATATTTTGGGACCCGGCGGTAGATATGCTCCTGCAAATATAGAGTCTCTTGAAAATATGAACTGGACTCAGAAAGAGCTTGTTAAAATTGTAAGCCAGAGAGATTCTTCAAAAGTTATGCCCATAATCCCTGCAACCTATATGATTAACAGAAATATTACAAACGCATTCAGAAAAGTTGTAATAGGCAAAGAAAATCACAGAGAAACAATATATAAATATTCATTGACAATGGATGAGGAAATCACCAAGAAGCGTCAAGAACTTGGTTTAGATTAAGAAAGGAGAGATTGATATGCACTATAAAAAAGGTGAATTGAAAAAGCAAATAATCAAGCACAGAACGCAATATCTTATGATGGCTCCCTTTGCAATTTTGTTTTTTATCTTTACCGTTATTTCTGTAGTTTGTGCTATTGTTCTTTCCTTTACAAACTACAATATGATACAAACGCCTAAGTTTGTAGGTTGGCTCAATTATACTAAGATTTTATTACAGGACGACGTTTTCCTTATAGCTGTTAAAAATACTCTTATTTTTGCAATTATAACAGGTCCTTTGAGCTATTTCCTATGTTTGTTTTTTGCATGGCTTATAAATGATTTGCCGAGATTTTTAAGAGTAATGTTTACCTTTATATATTACGTTCCCTCTATTTCGGGAAGCGTATATGTAATATGGCAGATAATTTTCAGCGGTGATACATACGGCTTTGCAAACTCAATATTAATGAGTCTTGGAATTATCAATGAGCCTATTCTCTGGCTTACCGACCCTCAATATATGCTGACTATCATTATTATAGTTCAGCTTTGGGCAAGCTTGGGAACCTCATTCTTATCATTTATCGCAGGTCTTCAGGGTGTTGATACCACTCTTTACGAAGCAGGCGCTATAGACGGTGTTAAAAACCGTTTCCAAGAGTTTGTAAAAATAACTCTTCCCTCAATGGGACCTCAGCTTATGTTTGCTGCGGTAATGCAGATAGGTGCAGCCTTCTCAGTAAGTGCTATTTGTAGTCAGCTTGCGGGCTTCCCGTCAACAGACTATGCGGCGCATACGATAGTTACTCACATTCAGGACTACGGTACAACGAGATTCGAAATGGGCACTGCCTGTGCACTTGCTACAATATTGTTTATAGTTATGATATCTACAAACAATCTTATTGAAAAATTACTTAAGAAGAAAACAAATCTGTAAAGAAGGAGGAAAAAGCAATGCTATTTAAAATAAACCGTACCGGAAAAAGACAAACGCACTCAATAGCAGGCGACATTGGTGTAATGCTTTTTCTTCTTACTATCGGTGCTTTCATGATATTGCCGTTTGTATATGCAATTGTACAATCATTAAAGCCTTTGGAAGAGCTGTTTATTTATCCCCCTCAGTTCTTTGTAAGAAATCCCACCATAGAAAACTTTACAAATCTTTTACTCAGAACAAACAATATGTGGGTTCCTTTTGAAAGATATGTATTTAACAGTGTAGTTATAACAGTATTCGGAACAGGCTTAAGCGTAATAGTGTGCTGTATGGCAGCTTTCCCACTCGCAAAATACAAATTCCCCGGAAGCGCAGCTTTTGAAAGAATTATAGTTCTTTCCCTTTTGTTTGTTTACGATGTTACCTTTATTCCTCAGTATATATTACTTTCATCTTTAGGAATGATTGACTCTGTTTACTCAATAATTGTCCCTGCGATTGCTTCTTCATTAGGTCTTTATCTTATGAAAAACTTTATGTCGCAAATTCCTACAGAGCTTATTGAAGCGGCAACTGTTGACGGAGCGGGAACCTGGAAGATATTTATGACGGTTGTAATGCCGAATGTTAAGCCTGCGTGGATAACACTTGTAATTCTATCCTTCCAGGCTCTTTGGAACAGAGATACCGGCTCTTACATATTTACTGAGCAGCTTAAAAACCTACCGGCTATTTTCAGACAGATTTCAGTATCGGGAACTGTTGCAACTGCCGGAATAGCTTCTGCATCAGCAGTTATTCTGATGCTACCTCCTATCATTATTTTCTTGTTTACCCAATCTAAGATTGTGGAAACAATGGCCCATTCGGGAATAAAGGGTTAAGGGGGGCATCATATGAAAAAGAAAATTTTAATTTTAGCGTTGGCTGTAATTTTATGTGTGTGCGCATGCCTTCCTGCAAGTGCCCGAAGCTTTGCTCCTTACAACGGCTATGAATACGATGATGACGGAAATATCGTACCTTCAACCTTGGCGTATACCCCTGTCTCTGTTTATCAGGGAGATGTTGATAATACAGAGCGTCTTATAAACCCTACGGATATGTTTATTGACGAGGAAAACGGACTTATCTATATTGTAAATTCAGGTAATTCAAGTATTCTTATCACAGATACAGACTTTAAGCTGAAGGAGAAAATAACATCTATAACCGATAAAGACGGAAATGAAATTACTTTCTCCCAATTAAACGGTATCTTTGTAAGAGATGAGCTTATTTATCTTTGCGACACAGGTGCGGCAAAGGTTTATATTTTCAATAAACAAAAAGAGCTTCAGAGAGTTCTTGAAAAGCCTAAGAGTGAGATTTTTCCGCAGGATACAGAATACCGACCTTTAAAGGTTTTATCGGATAATCTTGGCTTTACATATGTTTTATGTCAGTTTATAACAACAGGCGCTTTGTCATATGATGAAAACGGAGAGTTTACAGGCTTTTTCGGAAGTAATACCGTTACGGTTACTGCTTCAATGCTTGCTGAACGTTTCTGGCGTAACTTTATGACAGAGGACATGATTGAATATACAGTTCAGTATGTGCCTATAGAGTACAACAGCTTTGATGTTGACGATGAAAACTTCGTTTATACCTGCACAGGTATAAATCAGAACAACGTAGACCAAATAAGAAAGATAAATCCTTTGGGAAATAATATTTTCCCAACAAAAACTTACGGTGACAGAGAGCTTGTGTGGTATAAAAACGTTATGCAAGCAACTATTATGACAGACATTGCCGTTAATGCTGACGGCTTTGTATACGGACTTGACAGTCAAAGAGGACGTATCTTCGTATATGACAACGAGGGTAGCAATCTTACAGTTTTCGGAGGCTCAAACAATCAGGACGGAACCTTTATGCAGCCTGTGGCAATAGATACAGTTGGAGACGATGTCTACGTACTTGATGCAAAAGCTTCAAGTATTACAACATTTGAGCTTACCGAATACGGCAAAAAGCTTTATGAAGGTACCCTTTTAAATCTTGACGGCCGTTATGAACAGGCAAAGGGAATCTGGCAACAGGTTCTTATGCAAAATGCAAACTGCCTCAGCGCATATTACGGCATAGGAAAGGCAGAGTTTTATACAGGCAATTATATAGAAGCTATGAAGAATTTTAAGCTTGCCGGAGAAAGAGATGCGGAATCTATGGCTTTTGACAGCTTGCGTACAGAGTTCTTGAGAGAGTTTATAGGTATTATAATAAGCCTGATTGTTATACTGTTTATTTTGAAAAAGGTTATCGGTATTATCAAAAGAAGGAGGAAGAGCGAAAATTAGCTTTCGCTCGGCAAATGCTGTGGTTGATATAAAGTCTTTTAAAGCTTTTATGAAAAAGCTTATGCACATTTATCTTCATCCTGTTGACGGCTTTGATGAGCTTAAGCAAAAGGATGATGGCTCTGTTTTAGCAGCTTCTGTAATAATGGTGCTTTACTTTATTGCAACTGCTTTTTCAAGACAGTATACAAATTTTCGCTTTAACTATTACAATGTAGATAATACAAATATTTTATTTATTTTCATTTCTTCAGTTTTAGTATTATTTTTCTTCTGCGTTGCCAATTGGTCATTTACGGCAGTGTTTGACGGAGAAGGAACCTTCAAGCAAATATATGTAGTTACAATGTATTCAATACTTCCCTATACAGTGGCTATGACAATATCTACAATATTGAGCTATGCATTTACCGTTGATGAAAACGCATTTTTATCCATTATTACAACGGTGGGACTTTTGTATTCTGTGCTTTTGATAATAATATCAATGCAACAGATACATAGATTTTCAGGACAAAGAAATATTTTTGCTTTATTTATTACTTTGGTAGGCGTATTTATTATTTTGTTCTTAGGATTTCTTATTTTATCTTTGTTTCAACAGATTTCCAGCTTCATTTCAACAGTGTTTGATGAGCTGATAGTAAGATTTACAATGTAAGGAGGGCGGTAAAATGAAACTTTCAAAAAAGATTGCATCTGTTTTAATTTCGGCTTTGATTTTGTCATCTACCGCAATTCTTGCAGATGAGCCGACAAACCCGTTTTTAGACGAACCTAAAAACCCCTTTGATGAAGGAACAAGTACAACTCCCAGCTTCGAACCGGGTGAATTTGAGGTAATAACTCAAAATAATAATTTTCTTATGTATTTTGAAGACGAAACGGGAACATTTTACATAGAGAGCAAAAAAAGCGGTGAAAAATGGTACAGCAATCCTCAAAATAAGGATGATATAATAAACTGCTCCTATGACGACCAAAATCGTCTTAAATCCGTAGTCAGCGGAAAGCTTTTGAAATTTGAAGAGATTACTACACCTATTATAGATATAAGCTCTTATGCTGACAGCGTTATGAAATCAGCCCAAAAAGCTGAAAAAACTGACAAAGGAATAAAATACGACATTTCATTTCCTCAGTATGAGATATCTCTTTCTCTTATTGTTGAGCTGACAGAGTACGGTATAGAGGCTTACGTAGACACAGCTTCTATGGTAGAAAAGGCTCCTTATTGTTTTTATGAAATTGAAATTTTACCGTTTTTCTTTGCGGGAGATACAAAGGAAGAGGGAAGCCTTTTTGTTCCTGACGGAGCAGGCGCTTTAATTCCTTTTAACGATGAGTTTAATTTGGAATATCCGATATATGAAGGAAAGGTTTATTGTGAGAATTTAACTACTACGATTTTCTCAAAGTCCACGGTAGAGCAAAGTGTAAGACTTCCTGTTTACGGTATAATAAAGCCCAAAAGCTCAATGCTGGCAGTTATAAATTCGGGTATGGCAGATGCAACTATTTACGGTAAACAGTCTACTCTTGCAAACGTATTCAATGCAGGCTATGCAAATTTCTCTTTGAGAACAAGCGACCTTTATATATATGAGGACCAAAACAAGTCGGATATGCAATTCTTTCAGGAGCAAAAGCAGGAGGACAGAGTTTTAGGCTTAAGCTTTTATCTGATAGACAAAGAAGATGCTACATATATTGATTTAGCTAAGACATACAGTAAACATTTAACAGATAAAGCTTTGATAAACGAAAAGGTAGAATTAGCTGCTAATACATATGTAAGTATTTGCGGCGGCACTTACAGAAAAAAGAGCTTTCTCGGTATTCCTTTAATGCAAAAAGAGAAGCTTACAAGCTTTGCACAGGCAAAGGATATACTTTCCGATATGCAGTCAGGCGGTCTTGAAAATATCGTTGTAAGGCTTGAAAACTGGTCAGATGCAACAATAAAGGATAAAATTCCCTCCAACGGCTCGCCTTCATCTTTCTTAGGCGGAAAGAAAGGACTTAAATCCCTTACCGAATTTTGTAACGAAACAAATACATTGATTTATCTCGATGCAAGTCCTACCAAGATAAAAAAAGGAAGCAATATCTTCTCAAGCTTTTATGAGTATGCAAAAAATTTGAGAAATATAGCATCTCCTTTATACACTTACCGTCTTAACGTTTATTTCAGAGATTCTGAGGGCGTAAAATCATATTTCTTAACAACAAATAAAATTGCAAAAACAATTTCTAAAATAGACAGCTATACGACAAAAAACAATGCATCGGGCGTAAGCTTAAGCAATACAAATCTTATGTATGCTGACTATCGTTTGGAAAATACATCCTTACAGCAAACAACAAACGAAATTATAAAGGGATATGAGGCAGCAAGCAACAGTCTTATGCTTTTAGGCGGAAATGACTATATGCTAAAAACAGCATCTCATATTCTTAATGCTCCCAACGATTCAAGCAGATATAATACACAAAGTCAGTCAGTTCCTTTTTATCAGATAGCTCTTCACGGCTATACCAATATAGCAGGTGAAGCTATAAACCAATTTGCAGATTATACAACAGCATTTTTATCAGCAGTTGAAACGGGAAGCTGTCTTAACTATACTGTTATGCACGAAACAGGAGATAAGGTAAACAGCTCCTACGAGCAAAATCTTTACAATGCAAATTATGATGCTTGGAAAGAAGTTATAAAGCAATTCAACGAAAAATATGCTCCTCTTCACAAGAAGATTTATAATCAGAAAATTAAAGACCATAAAATGATTGCCGAAAATGTTTATAAGACAGTATATGAGGACGGAACATACAGTGTGGTAAACTACTCAAATGAGAAAGTAACTACAGCCGAAGGCGAAGTCGAAGCATTTTCGTTTATATGGGGGGTATAAGAAATGAAAAGAAGCGGATTGGAAACCAAAAACAGACGAGCAGCATTTTTATTTACAGTACCCTTTTTAATAGGATTTGTTTTCTTCTTCTTTATTCCGATTTTCCGTTCAATTATAATGAGCGTTTCTAAGGTTACCCTTGAAAACGGAATACAGTATGATTTTATAGGCTTTGAAAACTATCAATATCTGTTTAATAAAGACCCTTCCTTTATTCCTAATTTGGGAAATACTATCATAGGCATTTTAAGTGAATTGTTTTTGATAATAATATTTTCCTTTTTTATTGCTAATATTTTAACGCAAAACTTTAAAGGAAGGCTTTTGGCAAGAGCAATATTCTTTCTCCCTGTTATTATTGCTTCCGGTGTTATAATGGGCTATATTACAGGTGATGCAAACTCTCAGGAGATTATGCAATCTGCAACTAAAACGGGAAGCCAGTTTCAAGCTACCGTTATGCAGAATATTCTTCTCAATGCAAATATGAGCTCGGATATTGTAAATATTATAATTTCAACACTTAACAATATCTTTGAAATTCCTTGGAAGAGCGGTATACAAATACTTATCTTTATGTCGGGCTTACAGGCAATATCACCCTCAATTAAAGAGGCGGCTAAGGTTGAAGGCGCAACAGGCTGGGAATTTTTCTGGAAAATTACTTTCCCTCTGTTGATGCCGGTGCTTGAGCTTAATATTATTTACAGTATTATTGACGGATTTACCGATTTATCAAACCCAATAGTAAAACAGATTTTTGAGTACAGCTCAAAGCTTGACTATTCATATTCTTCGACTATTGCTTGGACATATTTTGCAATAATCTTTGTAATTATTGTAGCTGTTTATTTGTCAATTCGTAAGAAGAGCGATATCTATAACAGATAGGAAAGGAGGAACAAATATGATATCATTTAAAAAGCTTACCACTACATCAAACAGGAAAAAAGCAGGACATATTCTTCAGATATTGTGGAAAATCTTTCGTTTTTTCCTCATTTTCGGCTTAGCGTATATAATAATGTATCCGCTTTTGTATATGATTTCAATGAGCTTCCGCGGACTTGTAGATATGTACGATTCATCTGTAACATGGATACCTAAGCATTTTACTCTTGAGCATATTACCCGTGTTATGAAGGCTATACATTATCCGCAGGCACTTATGGTTACAGTATTCATAAGTATAGTTACATCTGTTATTCTTGTTATCATTTCGTCTATGACAGCTTACGGCTTGTCAAGACATAAATTCAGAGGCAGAGAAATTATATTTGTTATGGTGCTCTTTACAATAATTGTTCCTCAACAGTTCTTTGTATTGACTACATTTTTAAACCTTAAATTTTTCGATATTTTCGGAATTTTAAAGTTAGGTTCATTGATAGTAGGAGAAAATTTATCTATTTCTCTTGTTGACTCTCCTCTCGCTTTCTTTATTCCCGCCATTTTTGGAATAGGAATACGCTCAGGTCTTTATATTTACATATTCCGTCAAAGCTTTAAGGGAATGCCTAAGGAATTAGAGGAAGCAGCGGCAATAGACGGCTGCGGAGTTTTTGAAACCTTCGTAAAAATAGTTGTTCCTACAGCAGTTCCTGCTTTTGTAACAACCTTCCTCTTTTCGTTCGTATGGCATTGGAACGATTATCAGTTCTCATCAATTTTCCTTACCAATGCAAAAACATTGTCAGCTTATCTTGTAAATATCACAGGATATGTATATGAGCTTACTATGGATGTAGGAAGCGTCTATGTTGTTGATACAACAAAGAGTATACTTGATATTCAGTCAGGCTGTCTTGTTGTAATTATTCCTGTGCTTATTCTTTATATTTTCTTACAGAAATTCTTTACAGAGAGTATAGAGAGAACAGGTCTTGTAGAATAATAAGAACCCTGCAATAACAAATGGGCTGTCTCACTAAATAAGTGAGACAGCCCATTATTTTTAAAAAATAACAGATGAGCCGCAGGATGCGCTGTAAACATCAGCAACGTGGGGGAGAGAGTATTTATCATAATACTCACGGTTTAGTTTTTGGGTAATTGAGTCAGAGTAAGCTTTTTCAATAAGAGCGATAATACAGCCGCCAAGACCTGCGCCTACCAATTCACTTCCCAATACACCCTTAGTATTATTAAGTAAATCACAAAGCTCGTCAATCTCTTTTGCAGAGCATTTATAAGAGCCGCTTTGAAACTCAAAAGGAGTATTGTCAGCAATAAGGAGCTCGAGCTGTTCATCGCTTATTGAACAAATATCTAAACGATCTCCGTTATGGCTTATTTTCATCATATCTCCTATAGCATAGTAATCCTCATCTTTTAATAATTTCATAAACTGCTTTGCTCTTTCACATTCTGAAATACCGTAAAGAGCAACATTACGCAGCTCGTATACAGATGGGTCCTTATGAGTTGAAAATATTTCTTCAAGACGCTTTTTATATTCGGGAAGCAGAGCTTTAATACCGCCTCTTGTAATAGTTTCGGGAAGAGAAGCAATCATTTTATATACTTCAGAATACGGTCTGATTTGAGCCAAATCTCTGAACTCTTTTAAATCATATTGCGGATAGTTGCGTTTCAAAAGCATAAATGCAAATTCATAAGAAGCAACCTTGGCATTAAAGGTATCCTTGCTTCCTTCAGATTTTTTAGCCTGTAGCATAGAGTTGGCTACAAGTATTGCATATTTATCGGAAAAGCTTTGCTTTTCACCAATTTTAAAGGGTTTAAAATCCAAATGAACAATGGCATTTTTTTCGGCGCATTTCATTGTAGCGTGGTCGCCTGAGCCTCCTCGGGAGCCTACAAACCATTCGCCCTCTCCGCAAAGGTCGATAAATTCACGCTCTGAAATATTAAGACAGTTGAGCGCCACCAAAGCTTCCATTACAGCCACAACAATACTTGAAGAGGAGGAAAGTCCTGCGGCAACAGGAATATTTCCCGTTGATATAATATCCATACCGCACAAAGAATAATCAGTATTGAATTGAGCACGTAAAACGGCGGATTTTACATAGTTGGACCAGTCTCCTGCGCTTTCCTTTAAAGCAGAAACGACCTTTGGACTGGAGAGATAATTGAGCCACGTGTCATTAGCTCCTAAAGAAAGAGCTTCACTTATTGAAAAACTGCAGTCAGGATATGCTTTATCCAAATTGGAAAGACGAACAATATCGTCCTTTCGGCAGGAAGCTACAATCACCTGATCCTTATTTATTGCCATAACATTTATACCACCGCCACGGTGGTCGATATGTCTGCCCATAAGATTAATTCTTCCGGGGGCACGGGTGATTACAACCTTCCGGTCTCCGTATTTTTCAATGAATTTAGTAAGCAAGGAAAGATATCTCTTTTTTTGTTCATCAATATTTTTTTCGTAAAGCTCGATAAAAACGGAGTCCATTTTATTGCTTTCAATATCATTTATATATTCCGAAGCTTTACGCATAAAATACTCATTTATTTGACAAAGCTCTTTTTTGGTACTGTATGTAAGCATATCGTTTTTCTCAGAAACTTCATATAAAACAGCGCTGTTTTTTAAAGCAAAATGCTCTAAAGCATCGGTGAGGTAAATTTCGCCCTGAGCATTGTCAGAGCCAAGCTTCGAGATAATATTGATTGCTTCATTTATATTAAAGCAGTATAAGCCTGCATTGGAATATGGGGAGCTGAGAACTTCATTAGCACCAAAGCTTTTGTTACAAAGAGTTTTAGTTGATACAGGAGCTTTTTTTTGTGCACGCTCAAGCACCTTCTCTGCTTTTTTGGGGTTAAGACCGATTTCCTTTAGCTTAGCCTTATATTGCTCAGAGGGAATGTCGGCAAGCGTCATAAGCGCCGCATCGGTAAGCTCAATAACACCGTAAGGCTTGTTATCACGTACTACAACACGTCCGCCGTTGAAATTATCTGAAACGGGCTGTACGCCCCAAACGGCATCTGCGGTTTCAGCGTGCTTTAAAAGCTCAGAAATAACATTTGAAGATATTATTTTATCACCCATAGAAATTATAGCGGAGCCTGAAAAATTCATAGAATGTAAGGCTTTGAGGCCGCAAAGAGCGGCGTGTCCTGTGCCCTTTTGTTCCTTTTGATAGGCATAAACTATGCCGTCAATTCCGTCAAGACAATCCATAACGCTGTAAGCCAGATGTCCTATAACTATAACAAAACGCTTAACGCCTGCTATTTTCATACTATCTATAATTCTGCGTATAACAGGAATGCCTGCACAATCAAAGCAGACCTTACTTTTTGAATCGTCATTCATTCGGGAGCCTTTACCCGCGCATAAAATAATAGCCGCAGTATCTTTCATATATAAAACCCCATAATTTGATTTTGGAAACTAATATTATTTTAACATAAAAAAACAAAAAAGCAATACAAAATCCTATGGCTTGTATGCTTGTGTTTAATGTGATATAATGAAAATAACAAGCATAAATTTTGGAGAGAAAAGAATGGATATTATACAGACTTTTTATAATAATTTAGCTTCTGAATACGATAAGCTTTTTTTCGATTGGCAAGCTACGACTAAAGAACAAGCTTTGGTGCTTGACAGGATTTTTAAAGATAATGGATTTGATTTTGATGCTCAAATTCTTGACTGCGCCTGTGGTATAGGAACGCAGGCAATAGGACTTGCTTGTCTTGGGTATAACGTAAACGCTTCCGATATAAGCGAGAATGAGCTCTCGCAGGCAAGACAGAGGGCTTTGGATAACAATGTAAAAATAGACTTTAAATATGCAGACTTTCGTGCTTTGTCCAAAACCTTTTCACAACAATTTGATATTGTTATTGCCATTGATAACGCTTTGCCCCATATGCTCACAAAAAGTGATTTGGAAACAGCTGTTAAGAGCATTATAAATCAGATTAAGGTTGGAGGACTATTTGTTGCCAGTATAAGAGATTATGATTCGTTACTTATGGATAAGCCGCCGTATTCTCCGCCGTATATCCATAAAACAGATAAGGGACAAAGAATATCTTTTCAAGCTTGGAATTGGGAAGAAGAGCGTTATAAGCTCACCCAATATATTATTGATGACGAACAAGCTTTGCAAATAAGCAAATTTGAATGTGAATACAGAGCAGTTCTCAGAGAAGAGCTTACAGACTTGCTTGTTTCTAACGGCTGTAGCAGTGTAGTATGGAAGTTTCCCAAAGAAACAGATTTTTATCAGCCTATTGTAATTGCAAAGAAATAAATTTTTATTGTGATTTATAAAGAATATCAGGAAGAACGATAATATGGAATTTAATGAAAAATTACAGGAGCTTAGAAAACAAAAAGGCTTTACACAGGAAGAGCTTGCAGAAATGCTCTATGTTTCAAGAACTGCAATTTCAAAATGGGAGTCAGGCAGGGGATATCCCAGTATAGACTCTTTGAAAAGAATATCAAAGTTATTTTCTGTTACGGTAGATGAGCTTTTATCAGGGGAAGAGATGCTAAGCATAGCAGAGGAAGACAATAAACAAAAAGAAAATCATTTTAAAGATTTGGTTTTCGGCTTGCTTGACCTTTGCGTTTCTATGCTTCTTTTCTTGCCGCTTTTTGCACAGAGAACACAGGGGACAATAAATGAGGTTTCTCTTTTGTCGCTCAACGGAGCGCTGTATCTGAAAATCGGCTATTGTGTAATTGTAGCCTTGATTATAGTGTGGGGAATATTGACACTTGCCTTACAAAACTGTAACAAAGCATTTTGGATGCTCGTAAAGAGTAAAATATCTCTTATATTAAACGCTGTCGGGGTACTTGTTTTTATAATAAGCCTGCAGCCCTATGCGGCAATATTTTTGTTTGTATTTTTAATAATTAAAATACTCATAAAAAAGTAATGATACGAAAAGTATCACTAATGTAACGCTTAGTTTCTTGCAGTCGGCTATCTCTTGAGATACAATGTGTCTGAAAGGGGACTGCAAAAATGAAAAAGAAAAATTTTTATGCGGCAGTATTTTTACTTGCCGCATTTGTATTGTGGACAGTGCTTATTCGCCTTGTAGATGTCAAAGCAATCGGGCCTATGGAGTCGTCCGTTGGATTTGCAACGCTTAACGCATTTTTCCATAAGCTTACAGGCGTTAATATGACGCTTTATATAATAACCGATTGGTTAGGCTTAGTACCTGTTTTCGTTGCCTTTGGATTTGCAGCTTTTGGCCTTATACAATGGATTAAAAGGAAAAGTCTTTTAAAGGTTGATTACAGTATTTTTGTTCTTGGCGCCTTTTATATTGCCACAATTACAGCATATCTTTTCTTTGAAAGCTTTGTTGTGAATTACAGACCTATATTGATTGACGGCTTTTTAGAAGCGTCATATCCCTCTTCAACTACTCTGCTTGTTATGTGTGTTATGCCTACCGCTGTGATGCAGCTTAACGGCCGCATAAAGAATAAAACAGCAAGAAAATGTATCACTATAGCAATTACTGCTTTTATTGCTTTTATGGTAGTGGGCAGACTAATTTCAGGTGTACATTGGCTCAGCGATATAATAGGCGGAATTTTGCTCAGTACAGGGCTTGTAAATTTGTATAGGCATATAGCAAAAGGGAATGTAAAAAAAGCGCAGAACGCAAAAACAAGTAAATAAAAGGATTATATACTATCATCTCTTGAAAGAAAGAGCGAAAATTAATAGAAAAACATCTTTTTGCTAATTCTTTTAAGAAATATACGTTTTATGCTATATGCCAATTTCGCCCTTGGAGTACCTCTGTACACCGTTGGGGAACCACCGACAAAAATTTGTCGGTGCGAAATTGACAGATTCTGCACCTTTTTTTCTATACCCTAAAAAACAAGGCTGTAAAAAAACAAAAAAGTTTTTTACAGCCTCTTTTTTCATTTAGTTGCGAGTAAGCTTTTAAGCTTATTTATTATTAATTTAAGAATCAGTATAATAGCAAAGCCAATAAGCGCTCCTAAAAAGTCAAGCAGGATATCAGATGTAGAGCTTGTCCGTTCATAAAAGCTTTGAATATGCTCGTCAATTACAGCTACTGCCAACACATAAAAAAATGCATTACCGAAAAAGTGCTTTTTAAATGCTTTTTTTATATTGAGTATAAGACTCATAACTAAAGCACCCAATAGGGCAAATTCAAAAAGATGAGCAGCTTTTCTGACTAAAAAATTTATTTGTTTATTATTCTCAGCATTTTGGTTAGGAACAATAACATCTATTACAGCGTTGCTTGATTGCTGTGAGGTTGCAATATTTTCAGACGAATTTAGAAAAATTACTGACGTAACAACTATTATTGCTATAATAATTATTATTCTTACAATCAAACTTTTTGAAATTTTCATTCACATAACCTCAATTATATAATTAAATTTCAAATGAAGATTTTTCAGGTAAAATCTTTTCGAAGGCTTCTACAATCATCTTTTTATGTAATTCAAAATCTGTTTCGTCCTCACTGTCATTCAGACAAATAATTTTACCCTTTTGTTTTTTAAGATAATTGATTGCTTCGTCGCTGTGAGAAATAGAAGAGGTGTGAAATAATTTACCTATCGGTTTTTTAGGATAAAATTCTCCAGAAAAAAGCTGCCAATCACGTAAGCACCACGGCGTTATATCATCTTTAGTTCTTAATTTGTGCTGACAGGTAGCATCAATAAGTTCAGCTTCGTGTTTCCATAATGTTTCATAGGTTTTTTTGTTGTATGAAATATGTATGTGACGGCTGTTGCTATTAGGTATCAAATCCTTACGGCCGTATAGCATTAGCTTGAAAAGTCCGCCTAAAGACTGCTTTTGTATCCATTTTTTTGGATTAGCTTGTATACTTTTCTTTAAAGAAAAATGACGATTTAAGAGGCAAATATTATTAAACAACATATTAGAGAAAAAATCGGTGGGATATAAAGGTCCTAAATCGGGTAAATCACAGGGCAAACCATCTACAAAAAAGTCCTCAGGTTTAGTTTCTTTAATGATAAACATATCATCATTGAAATAGACAAAGTGTTCAGATAAATCTTTTATTTTATGAATATTCCACTCTATTGTGTGGCTGTTAAATGTAGGAAGGTATTCTGCGGGAATATAATCTGTATGCTTTACCCATTTGAGCTTCGAGTGTTCAATATTGAGCCATTCAGGTTTTTGGTCGTCGGTTATAAAATGAACATATCTTACCCAAGGCGCAAATTTATCAATTCCTCGGAACCAATATTTTAATATATCCCAGTCACGATAACGTGCGTCTGTGTTTCCTTCCTGTTCTTCAACGCCTGTATATTGTGCTTTTTTAGCTCTCCATATCGGGTCAGAGTTATCTACCCACGGAACAACGAAATCTATTACAGAGGTTTCTTTCATTCAAAATTCTCCTAATTGTTTTTATCTAACAACGATAATAAAATTTTAGGATTTAATCCCTTTAACAATAAACGATTATTTTCACGAATGGGTTTAATAATAAAGCCTAAAACAAAGTTTGTGAAAAATTGTGTAAAAAGTGATGCTGTAGCAGCACCGACGGCACCCATACTTGGAATAAGCAAAAGGTTTATAAAGGCATTTGCCAATGCACCTACAAGGTTTATTTTCCATAAAAGCTTATGCTTTCCTTCTGCAAGAATCCAGATATTTCGGACTACTCCCATATATGAAAAAGCAATATACCACACTAAAATTTGTAATACCAAAACAGACGGTGCATATTCAGTGCCGTATAAAATCCACACAATCAACCGTGCAAATACTGTAAATCCCAATCCCTGCACCAGTGCCATATAGGATGTGATGCAATAAAGCTTGGAAATATTCTTTTCGTATTTTTCTTGATTTTCTTTTTTGTATTTAAGTATTACGGGACGCATGGAATCGACAATAGCCATATAAACAAATTGAAAAACTGATGCACAGGTGATAGCGGCTGTATAATATCCGTTTTCAGCATCTCCTGACATTAGCTTGAGCATAATGTGGTCAGTATTATGAAACAGCGTTACCATCATAGAAGCTAAGATATAAAACTTGCTTCGTTTAAAAAGCTTCTTTATCAAAGCCGGAGAAAATGATAATCTTGGGGCTCCGCGCTTTATATAAATGACTAATAAAGCTATGCCTATAATTGCGAAATCCAGAGCGTTAACAACTGCAAACCAATAAATGCTTTTACCCGTCACTAACAAAAAAATACGGTAAGCGGAAACAACTATATATGACAAAAGCATTATAATCGACGGATATTTAGATTGAAGCTTATACTGAAACCAATATTGTAAAAGCTCAAGCGCACGGAAAATCAAGGATATACTGTATAATATACAAACGATTATTGTTTCGGGTTCGCCGTAATTCGCAACGGAAACAAAGGCTCCAACCATCAGCATACAGAAAACGCCGGACACCAGATTCATTATTAGTGAGGTGCCCATTATTTTTCCTTCATCATCAGGGTTTTCCACAAATTCCTGCATAAGTGTCGATTGCAAACCTAACTGCATTATAGGTATAACAAATGCAACTACTGATGATGCATAGTTAATCACACCGTAATTAGACGGTCCCAAATATCTTGCGCAAAGCATTCCTACGACAAACTGCAACAACGATTGCGCTATTTTGCAAATAACAATCCATTTTGCATTATTAAAGACCCTATTGCTTGACATAGACACCTCCATATAACACAGAATTTCCCCAAATGATATCACAGAGCCCCTTCAAAAGAGGCTCTGTGCGTTAGATTTAACCAATAATTTGACCTAATTCATTGAAAACATAATTCTTTTCGAATAGAAGACCGTTACCTAACCATACATAGTATGTCTGGTTAGTAATAATCATACCGTCATATCTTGCATAGTAATAGTAGCCATCCATAATGAAAAGACCTTTTTCCACAGCTTGACCGTTCTCGTAGTAATAGCGCTTTCCGTTCTTTTCTACAATACCGTTCAGCATCTTACCGTCTGCACCGAATTCATAATGACCTACGGGCAAATCGCAGCTGCTATCAATTTTATATGCATAGTATGACTTGCCGGTAATCAACGAGCCGTCATATCTGGAGTAATAGTAATTATCCTCATACTTAAACAATCCCTTTTCAACAGGATTACCGTTTTCGTAGAAGTAAAGAACACCGTTCTTTTCAACGATACCCTGAAGCATCTTACCGTCAGGTCCGAATTCATAATGACCTACAGGTAAATCACAATTTGCATTGGTCTTATATGCATAATACTTATCATTAACTACCAATGCACCGTTGTATCTTGAGTAATAGTAAGCACCCTCATATTCAAAGAGGAACATTTCCTTAGGATTACCGTTTTCGTAGAAGTAAAGAACACCGTTCTTTTCAACGATACCACGAAGCATCTTGCCATCTGCACCAAATTCATAGTGACCTGCGGGTAAATCGCAGCTTGCATCAGCTTTGTATGCATAATATCTTTCGTTAACTACCAATGCGCCGTTGTATCTTGAATAATAGTACTCGTCTTCATACTTGAAGAGACCTTTTTCTACGGGCTTTCCGTTTTCATAATAGTACAGTACTCCGCCTTTATTCACAATACCGTTCAGCATCAATCTGCCGTTTTCATCAAAATCGTATTTATCCTTAGGAAGATTGCAGCTATCATCCAGTTTCCATGCATAGTAGCTTTCATTTACTGCCAGCTTACCTTTGCTTTTTGCACAATAGTAGTTGCCGTCATACAGGAACAGACCCTTTTCTATTCCGACACCGTTTTCGTAATAGTAAAGTTCACCGTTCTTTTCTACAATACCATTTAGCATCTTACCGTCGGGTCCAAATTCATAATGACCTACGGGTAAATCGCAGTTGCTGTCAACTTTGTATGCATAATATGTAGTATTTACTACTAACTGACCGTTGTATCTGGAATAATAGTAATCGCCGTTATATTTGAATAAGAACTTTTCAGTAGGATTACCGTTTTCATAATAATAGAGATTGCCGTCTTTTTCAACAATACCGCTAATGCCGGTTTCTTTATTTACACC
The DNA here is from genome assembly GCA_015067255.1 of Oscillospiraceae bacterium. Lineage (NCBI taxonomy): Bacteria > Bacillati > Bacillota > Clostridia > Eubacteriales > Oscillospiraceae > Oscillospiraceae bacterium. Next base: position 75,019 of record SVMS01000001.1, on the reverse strand, counting down.
AAGCATTTTACCGTCTGCACCAAAGTCATAATGGCCCTTAGGTAATTCACTGCTTTCGTGAATAAGCCAAGCATAATAGCGCTGATTGGTAATAAGCTTACCGCCAATGTGTGAATAGTAATAATCACCGTTTAAGCAGAATAAGCCGATTTCTTTTTCCTTACCTTCTTCGCACCAATAAAGTTCGCCCTCATTGTTTACGATGCCGGTAACAAGACCGCGACTTGCGCCGTCCTCGCCAAAATCATACCATCTTCTTAGACCTGTATTATCAAGTGCAGTAACACGGCTCTTGCCTGTTACACGAACACCATCTCTGAAGTAATACCATTCGCCGTCAATTTCTTGCCACTTTGTGCGGTAATAGTCTGGGCCGTAATAATATCTCCAACCGACAAATACATTTACCCAAACGCCTGATTTTAATCTGCCGTTTCCGTCAAATTCATAAGTAACGCCGCCAAGCTTTTGTTTTCCGTTTACTGCTTTGAGAGTGGTCTTATCAAAATAATACCAATTTCCCTCAAAAGACTGCCAACCGCCTTCAAGAACACCGTTCTTAGCATAGAAATAAGAGCCTACTCTGTCATCTCTGAATACACCGGTGTATTTAACCTGACCGATATTAATTCCGTGGTCGTCAAAGTAATAGTAATAGCCGTCAGCTTCCTTAACACCGCCTGCCATCTTAACGCCTTGGATGTAGTATGCAAAGCCGCCGTCTTCTGCGTACCAACCGTTCTTAAGTGCATTAACAAGAGTGTAGGAATCTTCAAATTCCTTATAAACGTTGCTGAAATATGCACCGGATTCGGAGGGTAAATCAGGATTTACAAAAGGTATTAAGCCAAAGATTTGCTGATTTTCAGGCTTAAGAGCAAAGGAGTAAAGGGCATTTGCTCTAAGATAAATCTTGTAGCTGATTTTGCCTGCGTGAGTTATCTGTAAACGCTTATTGGAATCCCAGTTAGCATCAGCTTTGGGAGTAAGCTTGATTCCGCTTACAAGACAAAGAGGATTAGCTGTTGCAGGGTCAATAGCTGCTGTTCTGTCAATCCATTTTAGCTTTAGGCTGAGTGTATTGGCAGCTTCATCAAAATCTGTGCTAACCAATTCAAAGTAATCGTTAAGGATTTTCAATTCGCTGTAATCTACATCAACGTCAGAATCAAAATGGAGTACAGGTGTTACCTCGGTTAAAGTACTTACACGCTCAGCCAACTGAAGAAGGAAGTTCCAAGCGGAAGCATCTGCCATATCTGCACCGGGCAGCATATAAACAAGGTCAGCCAGCTGTGCAGGAATCGGGATTTGGGACATATCCATCGCAAAGATATAAGATGTAACCATTTCCTCATCAGTGTCAACTGCTACAAAGGACATACCGTCAGTTGTTGTGGAGTTGGAAATAATACGGTCCCAAGCAAGTAAACGGTCTCCGCCGGTAGCTTTATCAAAATCAAAGGAATTTTCGCCTTGCTTATAAAGGCTTACAGTTATAACTGCAACAATTGAAGAATCAGTATTTAAGGATGCAGTAATTTTAGCAACCTTTATGCTTGAAGTTTCCGCAGCTGTGAAATTAAAGCCGTCAATTGTGCCTGCTTTTGCATTATCAAGAACAAAGTCAATATCATTTGTATTGATAGCAACCTGCTTACCTTCACAAAGAGCAGCTATAGGAAGCTTAACAGTAGAACCATATACTGCATCAACAGTATTCTTAGTAAAATAAATTGTTTCAGGAACTACAATATTCATAGTTTTGCTGCCGATGATTGCGCCATCAAACATAAGATATACATCAACAGAACCGTTTCTCTTACCTGTGAATACACCGTCTTGAGAAATTGCAGCCCATCTTTCATTAGAAACTGCCCAGGTATAGCCTTCGGGAAGGTCTGTAATATTACCTGTTGCGCTGATACCTACAGGAGTAATCTGAACAGGTGTGCCTATAGTAGCATAGCTATAGTCGCTTTCGAGATTTGCGTGGTCAAAAGCGGTAGAGCTGGGAGCAGTAGAAACCATCAAAAGAGATGTACTTACTGAACGAGCAGCACCGTCGGAAGGTTTGTTCATAAGAGTCAGTTCTTCTTCACCCTGTTGTTTTGCAACAAAAGTAGTGGAGCCGCCGCCGTCCAAGTTAACTGCATCTACACAGCCTGCTTCAAACATAATCTGCGCAATTTCCTGCATACTACCGCCGCAGGAGTAGGGCTCCTGACGTCCGTCAAGTACCATAAGTACAACCTTACCGGTTTTAGTGATACCAACGGCTGTTCTGGGTGCACGGCTATTGTAATAGTCATCAGTTTTTGAAATAGCAATCTCGCCATTTCTGATAAGCATAGTACCAAAGCCGCCGACAGCATCAGCAAGCTGTCCTTTGTAAGTGTTGTTGTAATCAGCCTTAGTGCCTATAACAGCTTTGCCCTCTTTTGTAATACCAAAGAAGCCGCCGTTATCAATTCCGTGCCATTCTTTACCGTTCATAATCAACAAGCCGCCGGGCTCACCGGTAGTCATATTATAGCCGTCAGCGTTTGTGCTGATTATTACGTTATAGTTGGGAATGTAATCAGGACTGTTGGGGTCGCCGTATTTTGCCTGTGCCGCATTTGCCTGGTCTTTTACACGCTGCATAGCCCAACCGTCTTCGGGAGCTGCGTTATGATAGTTAGCAAATACGTGAACATCATCTCGGGTAATATCAGCAGTTGCAACGTAGTAAACCATCTGTTTACCGTCTACAGTTGTTGCCTGATAATACTCCTGAGTAATACCGGGGGCTAAAACAGACATATTTGATGTAAATACGTTATAATAAGGATTGTCTATCTTTTCAACATAGTCGCCTGCCAGCTTACAGATATAATCAGCAAAGCTATAGCAAACAGCTTTTCTTAAGTCAAAAAGATTATTGCTTTGAAATTCTCTGGTTCCTTCCAGTGTTGCAATAAGCTTGTTGCCTGCATACTCAGTATATACAGCGTTACGAACATGAGCACGTGTGCCTGTGGTTTCAAGTCTGTTGCGAAGGAAGAAAGCAGCTCGCTGTTCAATTGAAAGGTCCTCAGTGAAGTAGTTCATCAGGATTTCGGTTAATGTACCTGAAACATAGTCTTCTTCTACACTGTTAAGTACATACATAATGTAGTATGCATCAAGGTCACCGTAGATATCTTCCTGACTCATACTGGGAGCGCCGAGAATTGTAGGAACTTTACCTAAGAGATTTTCGGAGATATATTTTATCATTGTATCTATATCACCGGAAACGCCAACCATATCAGAAAATTCCAAAAGGTCAACTAAGTCGCCTGCCCAACCGGAAACGTCGGCGTGATTCTGGCTGCCCTTATTGTGATAGGTGATGTCCATAGCGCCGAATACGTGTCCGATATCAGCGTTGTCACCGTTAGGAAGCTGGAAATTGTTGATGTTCTTAAGGCCGGTAACCATAAGATAATTGCCATCGGTAACCTCTGCATTTACCGTATCTTCCATACGTTTTACATATTTGGCAAAGTCCGCATCCTCATAACCTGCCATAATACCCCAGGAGCCTGAGTTGTAGCGGTCAACACCGGTACGGATATATTTAATAACAAGAGCAATAGGATTTTTGCCGGGATTTTCTTTTACATACATACTTGCGATTTCTTCAAGCAAAGCTAAATTGAAGATAAGCTCGTCGTAGCTTGAAATAGAAGCTTCACCGAGTGCGGGAATAACAACGATTTCTCCGTCAATTGCTCCGCATTCCTCACAGGTTATGTAAGGCTCATAGCCGTTTTCAGTACGTCCGGGAGCTTTACCGGGTACATCGGTCCAAACGTGATCTATAGCATTTACTAATATAGTGCCGCATACAGTACAAGTTTGAGCGGTGGTACAAGTAGCTTCTGCACCGGGAGTATGCATTTTAACGGGGACAACAGCCTGCGCAACAAGAACTTCGCCGCAAACAGAGCAGTGCTTACCCTCTGTTAAGCCTGTTTGAGTACAGGTGGAAGCTTTAGCAGGGTCAATAACCTCGATATGTTCGCATGCATCAACAGCCTGCGCAACAAGAACTTCACCGCTTGACATACAGCTGTCGATAGTGTCGCTAACAGTAATGTCAGTAACAGCTGAAGAATTGCAAATTTCGTTCAATGAAGCATAGAAATAACCGAAGGTTTCGGTGCTTTCGTGCTGTTTCAAGAAATAAACTTCTGCATCTGTCATAGTTTTTATTAACTCTACAATAGCTGAAGTCTCTTCCCATGAAGAAATTAAGTATCCGTCATCCATATCAGAAACAATATTCTCAACATCTTCTTTAGACATTATTGTTGTGCCTAAATATGTGCCGAGAACAGTGTCAATTTTGGATTTGACTTCTTTAAGAAGTACTGTTTTGACGAATGGGTTTGGTTCCATATGCTGAATTTCATTTTGGTCTGTATTTTCTGTGCTGCTTTCAAGCGCAAAAGCTTGAACGGGCACAAAAGAAACAACCATCATTACTACTAACAGCAATGAAATAAGTCTTTTGCTTGTTGTCTTAGCCATAATTACTCCTCCTAAAATAAATGTTAAATAAATATTACTTTATATTAACCGCATTAGTGAAAATTTACTTACTAATGACAGCTGAAAACTTTATTTATGTTGAAGCCGATATTTATCATTATTAATCTGTGGAAATGTTTTGAGAATTTTCATCTTCAGTATTTATCATGAACGGTAACGCTAAAGCAAAATATACCATATAACCTGCTTCTATTCTGAGTGATGCATTATAAAATGCAATAACTATGCTCAATATTGCCATAAGTATTCCGAGTTGACAAAACAGTCTGTTACCTGTATTGTTTTTGAGTTGTTTGCGTGAATAAACAGCACATAAGACAAAGAATGCCAAAAACAGACCAAGACCAACAAATCCGGTTTCAAGAAAAATCATTACAAAGGCAAACCAACTGTAATGCAAGAAAGAATAGTTTTGATAAAACGGTGAATTAAATATTGAAACATCAGATCCATCGCAATTGCCAAGCCCTTTACCAAAAATCTGTTGTCCCGGTTCAACGATATATTTGTCCATCATAACAGATATTGCAGACAAACGGTTTATGTCGTTTTCAGACGAATAATTTTCCTTTGTGGCAAGCTCAAAAAGAGTTTCCAAGGAAAAGAAGTTATCAAATTCAGAATACCAGAAAGTCAGCAGAGATGCAGCCGCAACCACTATTACAAAAGCCAAAATCAAGAAAACGATTTTTTCTTTTGTAAATCTCGTCAGACAGGCGGCTACCACTAATATCAAAACAAAAGCAAAATAATAAAACTTCATTTCGGCCATTGCCGCAATCACAAGAGATGCTGCACACTTTAAAGCACAGTAGACATAGCTTTCATTACCGTCAAAAGTCTTAAGTAAAGACCTGCCGATAACAATACAGAAGAACACAAGCATATAACCGTTTGCAGAGGCATTGACGCCGAAAATACCGCCAAGCAAGTCCTGATGAACCTTCAAAACCGCAAACTGATAAATTGTAATGGCTAAATTTATCCAGAAAATAATATCCAAAAATTTAAGCCATGTTTCCGCTTCAGCTTGTGAAACATAAGAAACAAATATCAAAAAAGCAAGATAAAACCTAAAGGTATTGCGTGTTCCCCATAAAAAATAAAATATTGATTGGTAATTAAAAAAGTACATAATAAGGGAATAAACAAAAAAGACTATTACCAACAAGAACAATGGCTTTAGTTTTTGAGGTATTGTAATCTGTTTTCTGAAATATAACAGAACACCCAGACAAATCAGAATTACATCCATCAAGTAACGCACAGAGGATGTCAGTCCCAAAAACTCGGTCAAAAATGCCAGAATTAGCGGCATCATAAAAAATATAAGCACAAACCATTCTTGCAGAGTTCTTTTTTTTATTTTAATTAATTTGAATTGATTTTCTAACATATCTTTCTTTCGCTTCTTAATTTTTTAAAAAACTATTTTCCAATCCCTATAATTTTTAAACTTTGTTTTAAGAGCTTTTGACCTTTAGCAGCTTCACGGAATTTTATCAAATAATAAACACCTGCTGCATTTTTCGACCTCATAAATTTTGCAAGCAATTTTATTGCAGGAACAAAAGTGTCAATGGGGTAATTTGCTAACACAGCCGCTACCGTCTCATTGTTAAGATAACGTCTGATTTCGCTGAATTTTTGCTTACGAGTCATATCCGACATTACAACAAGCTTTACTGCCGTGCGCAGTTTAAGCAAAAAGGTTCTTTCTGCGCGGTGAGATATTTTATCTTCAAGACCGCATTTTTTTACAAGGTCGCAAGTGTTAGTGTAAAAATTTATTGTTCTTTCATATCGCAAAGGATTATACTTTCGGGTGGTGGACTTTAAATTTTCAAAATAATTATAGCCCACTTCATTTATAGCTACTACCCGTTTCGAAAAATTTATGCACAAAGCATTAAAAAACATATCCTCGCCAACTGCAATTCTTTCGCTGGGAAATTTTATATTGTTTTCTGCGATAATGCTTCTGCGGTATAGTTTCCCCCAAACCGCCGATTCGATTTGTACATCCTTAGGAAAGCTTACATCAGGACCTATAACAGACAATAAGATTTCTTCTTCAACTTCTTTTCCGCTATATACCTTTTGCTCTATACGAATTTGTTGAGGTGTGATATTTTCCGTATCGGTTGCCACGGAATGTGAGCCAATCACGACATCTGCGCTGTTTTCTGTAATAGCTGAATACAGATTTGCTATGTGAGTGTCTGCAATCCAGTCATCAGAATCTACAAAAGTGACATATTCTCCTGTGGCAATTTCAAGCCCTGAATTACGTGCCAGCCCCTGACCGCCGTTGTCTTTATGGATAACTTTAATTCGTTTGTCTTCAGATGCCAATTCATCACACATTTGCGGGCAATTATCCGGAGAGCCATCATCAACAAGTATTATTTCGAGATTGGCATATGTCTGATTTTTAATGCTTTCAACACATCTGTAAAGATATTTTTCAACATTATATACGGGAATAATTACGCTGATAAGACTCACACACAACCCCCCGAGTAATTATTTTAATTGTTTACTCAATTTCAAACGCTTTTTTTAAGTATGAAATTGTATTTTCACGATATTGTGAAATTTTTTGGGACACTTTATTATAATCAATATCACGTTGCATAACTTCTGCTATATCAAACTGATTTGAATACCGCCTGTCATTAAGTCCGAGTATATCACAAACAGAGCTTATCCGTGAATTTTTAGAATTTGCAGATGTGTCGCTGTAGCGGTCAAACACCACAAATTTCTTTTCAAAAATAACTGAAAATGCAGTACCGTGAAATGAGTCTGTACATATATAGGCTGCATTTCTTAAAATATTTAAAAACCTTTTCGGCGTAACATCATAGGGCGCATAATCGCCAAACTCTTCATCCTGCTTTACATAACGGTCAAGATGGCGTAAGGTTACGATTTTCATACCCGTTTTTTCGGCAAGCGCCTTTGCGATAGCACGGTGTTGGGGATTAGAGCCCAAAAAGTAACAAAATATGTAATCGCCGAATTCACTTTTTTCATAAGGAATAAGCTCATTCCATTTATCTTTATCAAAAACAAATACAGGGTCCATTAAAACAGGGACTTGTCTGCCGGTAAGCTCTTCAACGATTTCGGCACCTCGGTTTTCACGCATACTGATATGTTCAATTCGGTTTAAATACTTTTTAGTTCTGCCTACCTGATACCAAGGAATTTTACTTACTCCAAAGCTTGATGCCCAAGAAATTTTAGTAACCTCTTCAGGTACAAACATAAGGTTATAAAAGCCTGAGCCCAATGCAGCGGGGGACCATAGCTGGTCACTGCAGGTGATGACACAGTCATATTTTTCTTTGCATTTGCTTTTAAGCTCCTCATAGCTGCCGTATTTTTCGGAAAGGTGGCTGTTAAAGGGCTCATCAAAAGACCAAAACGCTTTTTGCCGTATATTTATTTGTTTTTCAACTTCGGGGTGGCGCTTATATTCAATAATACGTTGAAACTGGTCATATCTATCATTTAAAAAAATAAAATTAAAAAATCGTGGAAGTGTTTTTAGAATAAAACGAATTGTTTTTTTATTATACTCAATTATTTCATAATCAAGACCGAATTCTTCAAAGATTTTAACGGTGGCCAGTGCCTGTAGCTTACTGCCGTAATTATTCTGCGTATATTTCAGACAAACACCTTTCATAGCCGACCCCCATCATTATAAAGATAGTCCTATTTGAAGTTTAACGGTTAACACTTATTGCCGCAATTTTCACAGGTAGAGCAGGTGTCTAAATATTCCTTGCTCACCTTACCGTCACGAAAATCACGTACGATTTTATTTTCATACATAGAGTACTTCTTTTTCTTGAAAAAGAACAAAAACTTATGCTTGATAACCCAAAGCATAGGCTTATGAATATATTTATGCATAGCGGGGGAAACTGAGCCTATCATCCAGCAGTTTCTGTCACAGCAACGTACCTTTTTGCGAACCTCTTCCGCTTCTGCGCTGTTCCATAATTCCTCCCAGCTCTGCTTATTCAGATTGCCCATTACCTCTTTTTCTTTAGTTCCGTTACAAGGCATAACATCGCCGTAGGGGTCAATAAAGAAAGTATCAAAGCTCATATCGCAGGGGAGTAATCTTTTCTGGCTGAAAATGTAATTTATAAGTCCGTGATTAAAGTAAGCTCTAAACCACTTTTTAGGACTGTTTGACTCTAAAAGGCGATTTATAAGGTCTTCAAAATGTTGTGCAACCATCATTCTGTCATGAATGATATTGTTTGCTTCAACAAAATAGAAGCTATTGTGAAGCGAGGCAGTGGCAAATTCCATACCAAGCTCATCGGATATATCATAAAGTGCAACAAGGTCAGGTGCATTTTTATCCTGTACCGTCATACCGAAGCCTACGTCCTTCATACCCATATCAACAAGGGTTTTAAGGGTTGTATAGCCTCTGTTAAAGCCGTCCTCAAGACCTCTGATTTCATTATTGGTTTGCTCTAAGCCTTCAATTGAAATGCGAATTCCCACTTGCGGAAATTCTTTACATAAATCAACTATTCTTTCAGTAAAGAAGCCGTTGGTTGAAATTACAATACGTTCACTTTTTTTGTAAAGCTCTCGCACTATTTCTTTAAGGTCTTCACGTATAAACGGTTCGCCACCGGTTATATTGGTGAAATACATTTCAGGAAGCTTTTTAATAGTTTCAATAGAAATTTCCTCTTCGGGCAGTGATGGAACTTTATATCTGTTGCACATAGTGCATTTTGCATTACAGCGATAGGTTACAATTACTGTGCCGTTAAGTTTTTTAGCCATAATTTCACCTTACTATTTTATAATTAGAAATTATATTTTTTCTTTTATACGTTTCCCCATACTCATTCTTGAATAATTGGTAAGATAGCTTTCACGTGCATTATCTTGTAAATAATCGTATTTATCAGAAAAAAGCATTTCTTTTACGAGAACTTCAAATTTAGATTTGTCCTTTTCGACACAAAGACCGTTTTGAAAATCAACAATATACATCTCAGATAAAGTGCTCGGTGCAGTTATAAGCACCTTTTTCTTCATCGCAAGAGCAGTAAGCAAAACAGTATCTCCTGAACAAATAGTTCCGTCATCAATAGGGAGAACCATAGCATCACAGTTTGCTATCCAAGGGTAAGAAGCTTCGCCTGCAACGTTACGAAGAATATGAACATTTGGATTTCCTCTGTTGCTTCCTTTATATGTATCAGCAATAATTACTAAAGGATACTCTATTTTTTCCCAAGCAGAAATCAAAAAATCATAGTCACGGTTTGACCTTCCGATTGCCAAAACATATCCGTTTTCGGGAGCCTCAGAGGGAGCTGCAAGCTTTGAAAAATTTTCATAAGGGTCATTGATGCCAAAGGGTAAGATTATTATTTTTTCAAGGGGTAAATTAAATTCTTCACTTATTATTTTTGCATAATTCTGAGAGAGCACACAAAGATAATCAATGTATCCTGTTTCCAGACATTTACCCATAAACCATCGATATATTTTCTTTGCCTTGCCGTTTTTTTCTTTATATGTAAAATTAAGTGCAATCAATTTATTTTGTTTTTTTACGTGAAAGACAGAGCAGAAAAAGCAAAATATCAAAACATAAAATTGTTGCCAACCGATTATGGTATCATATTTTTTTCTGCCCATAAAATATTTTAAAGCAACGGCAAAATATTTTCCGTAGCGACGAAGCTCGCTCATTTTACCTGTTCTTTTCCAATTGGCAATATGAGAGCATATTTCAAATTTTTTATCGGAAGAACTAAGTGCATCGCACAAAGATTCGACTTCATCCGAAACGCAGTCGCATAAGATTATATGTTTTTTCATTACTTGCACTTTCCTTTATATAGTTTAAGTAGCTCAGTACAATATTCGGACAGGGATGCAAACTGAATCTTTTGACAGTTAAGGGAGTATTTCTCCAATCTTGATTTATCTTCCCACAGAGCTTTTATTTTCTCTTTCAGCTCCTGTGCATTTCCGCTTTCAAAAAGCTCGCCCGTTTCTTGTCCGGATGTGGATATAAGTTCCGGAATTCCTCCGATGTTTGCACCGATAACGGGAGTGCCGTACATCTGACTTTCCATAACGGAAAAGGGGCAATTTTCATACCATTCCGAAGGATAAACAGTAAAACAAGCCTCTCTTATAATAGAAAATAGCTCTTCACCGCTTTTAAAGCCGACATTTTTTATATTGGGAATTTCGGCAATTTCATTTTCCAATGGACCGCCGCCTGCAAAAACAAACTGTATTTCAGGAAGTTCTTTTGCAACCTTAAGAAGTGTTTTAATTCCTTTTTCCTGAGAATAACGGCCGAAATATAAAACATAATCTTTTTTATTGACATCAGTTTTGGAGACAGGGTCAATAAAATTGTGCATAGCGACGCTTTTGTTTGCAAAAACAGGATTTGTGTCAATTTTAGTTTTCATAAAATCAGAACAGCAAATAACGGTATCCAGCTTTTTATACACTCCAAGCGCCTTCCAAAAGGTCGCTTCTGCGGTTCCTATCAGGCTTTTAGCAAAGGAATTATGAATACACTTGCCCTTGGTACAGCTTAAAAAGCTTCCCTGCAAACATTTTTCGCAGTTCTCGTGGGTCTGTGGATTGTGGCACATATGATTGGGACATACAAGCTGATAATCATGTGCCGTATATAAAATCTTACATTTATGCCCGGTTTGTTTTTCCCATTTTCGAATTTCAAGAATTATACTGGGTGTAAGCTGATAATTGAAATTGTTGAGATGACAAACGTCCGGTTGAAAATCATCAAGCACTAAACGGATTTTTTTGCGTGCTTGCGATGAATATATTGTTTTTATCGGATAAGTAAGCTTTGAAAGCTTGGAGCCATTGTGAAAATCCATATCGGAAGTGTAGGCTTCAACGTGGTTTCCGACTATTCTGCCCTCGTGTTCCATACCAAAGTATTGAACCTCATGTCCTTGAGAAAGCAAATAATCTCCAAGCTTAAATATATATGTTTCAGAACCGCCGTTTGGGTGCAAAAACTTATTTATCAGCAATACCTTCATATTCTTTCTCCTCTATGGGAGCAACAGCTTCGTCTGCTCCGTATAGCTTCAAAGTCTCTTTGGTTACGTCGTCCCAATTATATCTGTTACAAATATAGTCAGAAGCTTGCTCCTTGAACAGAGCAACAGCTTGCGGATTGTCGCAGAGATATTGAAGCTTTTCTTTAAGCTCCTGCACGTCTGACTTTTTAAAGGTAATTCCATATTCGCCCATAACGCTTGCACATTCGGGAATATCTGACGTAAGACAGCAATTTCCGTAGCTCATCGCTTCAAGCAAGCTAAGCGGCATACCCTCCAAATCGGAAGGTAATACATATATGTAGGCATTACTGTAAAGTTCTTCAAGAACTCTGCCCTGAATAAAGCCTGTAAAAATTATTCTTGAATCACCGTCGGCAAGCTTGACTAACTCTTCCGGATATTCTCCGCTGTCAGATGTTCCGCCGGCAATAACAAGCTTTTTGTCTGTATCAAGCTTTTTATATGCTTCTATTAAATATTTAACACCCTTTTCAGGAACAAGTCTTCCCAAAAAGAGAATGTATTCATCTTTATCAATTCCGTACAGCTTTGTAATTTCCTGCGCCTCTTTCGGCTCTGCAGGAAGCACTCCGTTGGGAATAAAAACTGTTTCACGGTTATAGTTTTCTTTAAAATAATTCTTTACGTTTTCACTGAGGACTATAATATCATCAGCAAAACGAACAGCGCATTTTTCTCCTGTGAGTATATACCACGAGGCAAATTTTCCCCACTTAGCTCTCTGGTGGTCAAGCCCGTGGACAGTTGCTATACATTTTTTTCCAAACAGTTTGGGAAGCCATAGCATAGCGCAAGGCCCTTCTGCGTGAAAATGAACAACATCATATTTTCCGAAGGCAGCACGTATAGCACCTGAAAAAGAGGCAGTCATCGCTGCCAAACCTTTTTTATCAAGAGTCCATACACTCTTGAGCTTTACACCGCAATATTCATCTGTTTGTGTTTTATCAAAGTCTGCACCGCTGACGTGGTGCCCTTTTCTGTTAAAACAGGTTACATCAAAATCTGATTTTACCATTCTCGTTGCAAGCTCACTCACAACGATTTCAACACCGCCCTCACGGGAAGGGATTCTTTTGTGCCCAAGCATTGCAATTTTGATTTTTTTGTCTTTTTTTTGGGGCACTATTCTCCCTCCAATCCGAGTACAGCCCTAACAGTTCCAAAAAGTATCTTTAAGTCTGTCCAAAGGCTTCTTTCGGATATGTATTTCAAATCTAATGCCAGCCATTCATCAAAGGAAAGGCTGTTTCTTTTAGGCTGAATTTGCCAATAGCCTGTAATACCGGGGATAACGGATAATCTTTGGAACTGATGCTCTGTGTATTGCTTAACCTCTCGAGGAAGCGGGGGACGGGGTCCCACAAGGCTCATATCTCCTTTAAACACGTTCCAAAGCTGAGGAAGCTCATCTATACTTGTAATACGTATAAAATGACCGAAGCGTGTAATTCTCGGGTCATCCTTTATTTTAAAAACAGGACCTTCCATCTCGTTTTTATCAAGAAGCTGTTCTAACATCTTGTCTGCATTGGGAACCATAGAACGAAATTTATAAAACTTAAATTTGCGGCCGTTCTTTCCGATTCTCTCCTGAGCATAAATCGGAGATGCGCCTGGACTGTCAATAACTACAATCAATGCCACAATCAAAAGCGGTACTATAAGCAAAAGAAGTCCAAACAAAGAAAAGATAATATCAAAGGTCCTTTTCAAAAAAGAATATATCGGTTTTTTCTCTATATGTAGCTTCGGGTTTTCCTCTAAAGAGGGAACCGCTATTAAATTTTCTTCTTTTACATTCATTTATATAACAGCTCCCTTCGTTTAAAGATTTTTATTGTTTCTTTGTGTAAAACAAATCTAATACGATTTCCCACAAAGAATCATCATTGGGATAAAATTCAATGAACTCTTCGCCAAGCTTCGATTCGCCTTCAATTTCTCTTATTCCGAGAAATTCGTAGTCTTTGAATTTCTCGCCAAATTTAATCATTTTTTGGTCAGAGGAATCGTATACTGCATAATCGTCCATTGTGTTAATTAGTTTTAAAACAAAGCCTTCATCGGCATTTATACAAGAAATAAGCTTATTATACAGCGCATTTATAAACTGCTGCTGACGTGCCATTCTTGTACTGTTACTGCTGTCCTCAAGACCGTAACGGGTACGCACGTACGTAAGTGCCTGTTCACCTGTCAGGGTAACCTTTTCACCCTTAATAAGAGTGTCATCAATTCCTTTGAAATCGTCAAGCACGGTAACCTCAACACCGCCAACAAGATTACAGCCTGCAGAAATTGAATCCATAGTTAAGGCTAAATAGTGGTCGATTTTTATATCCTTAAGCAGATATTCAACCGCATCTTTTGTATTTCTGCATCTGATTTTATCGTTATTGTCGTTGACATTGTTGTAGGCAAGAGCTATTTGCTTTGTAGTCGTTTCAACAACCGAGGCGCCGCCGACAGAAAGCTTGTTTACCCTTGTCATAGTATCACGGTTGATGTGAATTGCAGTGCTTTGCTTAGAGTCATTATCAAAGACTATAAGCATCAGAAAGTCTGCTTGAACACTGTTGTCGTGAGATTCGGCAGAGGTAGCATCCTTATATCTGTCCAAGCCAATTACTAAAAAGGTTTCAATATTTGACTTTTTAATATAGTCATCGTTGTCGTAGGTAATTACGCCATCTTCTGTGCTTGTTACAGGAAATTTATTTCGATTTTTTTCCCACACCTCAAGAAGTAAAAACGCAGCGGCTATAAGAAAAATAATCACAAGCGCAATGGCTGTATATTTAAGATAATTCTTCTTAATGCTCATCTTTCCAATACCCGAAACTTAAGCCTTCTTCTTGTTTATAACAAAAACAAAAACAAGAGCTAAAGCACAAACAGCCATAACAACAGCGCAAATATAGATATTGCTGTTGCTGCCTGTGGGAGGAGATACCTGACCGCCTGCACTTGTATCAACAACTACAGCAAAGGGAGAGAAAGAATCAACGGAAAATTGTAAATGTTCGCCGTTGTTTACTACTTTTGCATCCTTAACAAGCTCCCATTCACTGTTTTTGTTCATATGGAGTAATGCAACAAAATGACTTAATGTATCAGCATCAAGTATAACGTCAAAATCCATATGCTCATCGTGATAATCACAGCCTGTAACATGGATATCAAACAAATCGCTTACTGCAAGATTCTTGCCGTTAATTTTCTTGTCAGTAATAAGCTTCAAAAGGTCATTGTTGAGAAGTGAAATATCTTCTGAATTTACAATTGAGTTATACGCTTTTTCAAACATTGCAAGAAGTGCACCTGTCAACTCGTGACGATCTGCATAAGGAGTAATAACCAGCCTTGCAGTACAATCTTCATCAGCAGGATTAAATTCCACAACAATAGGAGCATCGTTTCCGGAAGGGCTGGAAACAAATCCGTTTGGTGCAGCGAATACGCTTACACACATACTCACCAACATTACGATAATCAAACAACTTGCCAATACTTTTTTCATTTTTAAATTCATCCTTTCGATAAATAATTAATTATTTTATAGCGAGCAGGGAATATCCATACTCGTTAATTTGCTTTATATAATCTCCGCCAAGCTTTCTTTTGATTATTTCAAAGGCTTTGTCAATCATAGGCGGTCTCGATTTCATATTATGACAATCAGAGCCCACAATGTGAATGCTTCCTTCATTGAGAAGTGCTATTGCTTTTCGCCTTGATGCAAGGGTTATAAAAAAGCTTGCGTTTACCTGCATTAAAATACCGTTTTCAAAAAGTCTTTCCCATACGGCTTGCTTTTGAAGATGCAAATATCTTTCAACGTGGGCAAGAATAATTTTAATACTGCTTTTTGAGGATAACTCAATAAGCTCTCTAATCATATATTCCGACCAACTTGACATCGGCATCTCTAAAAGAAGAAGCTTAGTTCCTTCAATTCTGAGCGCCTTAAGATTTTCCAAGCGGCTTATTCCACGGTAATATCTTACCTCTGCCCCTAAAAGTATCTCGGGAGCTTCTTCGGATAATTCACCCTTTAAAATTTCAAAAGCCTTGTTTCTTCTTTCAAGAAATGCTTCCACCGTTTCATCGTTTGCGTAAAAGTGAGGAGTAGCTATTATAGTTGATACCCCTTGCAGCGCAAGCGCATTTATCAGCTCTTCGCTTTCTGATGTGTTTCGACTTCCGTCATCTATTCCCGGTAAAATATGGCTATGCCAATCTATCAATTTTTAGACCCTTTTGATTCACTTTGATAGTAGCGATAGTTTTTGTAATATCTGTATTTCTTGTATCTGCCGTAAGTACCGCTGCCTTCCTTAGCTTCGTTCATAACACAGCCAAGAACATGCACATTGGAAAGCTTTAACTGTCTGAAGCAACGCTCAAGCTCCTTCTTCTCAGTGTATTCTTCACGGATAACGACAATCATACCGGAAATAAGACTTGAAATAGAAACTGCATCGGATACGATATTGACCGGCGGAAGGTCAATAATGATATAGTCAAAAGCCTCTTTTAGCTGGTTTAATACGTTTTCCATTCTGCTTGAACCCAAAAGCTCGGAAGGATTGGGAGGAATATCACCCGACGGAAGAACAAACCAGTTGCTGAGCAAGTGTGTTTGAAATTCGGACATTTGTGCGCCCTTACCTCTCAGAAGGTCCGTAAGTCCGGGAGTGCTTTCAATTTCAAGCTTTTTTGCAATTGAAGGAATTCGAAGGTCGGCGTCAATCAGAAGTACTTTACTGCCTTTTTCTGCAAATACGTAAGCAAGGTTTACTGCAGTTGTGCTTTTTCCTTCGCCTCTCATTGAGCTTGTAACACCGATTACGGGACATTTTTCATCCTCAGGAAGCGTGAAATCAAGATTTGCACGAATTAGCTTATACTGTTCAGTTGCTGTAAATGCAAGATTTTTATGAAGCGTCTTTTTAATGTCGTTGTTGACAGACATAAAGCTTCTATGTTTACGTCTTTTTTTAAATAAATCCATTTTAATGCCCCCTTCCTTAATTTTCGGTTTTCCGATGTCTTTGAGAATAATATCTGTAAGACTTTCCGTTAACATTTACAAGGTCAGGAACCTTACCGAGTATAGGATAATCGTAAGTTCTGAGAATATATTCTTCATCGTGAATTGTATCGTCCATAAGAGCTATAATAATCAACACAATAACAGAAATAAGAAAACCAAGTATAAGTCCTACCGCTGTAAACTTAGTGATGCTTGGAGCAATCTTTTCGGTATCCGCAAAAGCAGAATCAACAATTTCCATAGAAGCTCCGTCTATAATTTCGGAAATTCGGATAGGCAAAACCTTTGAAATGGTTTCAGCAATCTTGCACGCTTCATACGGGTCATTACAGGTAACTGTTACCAGCATAATTTCCGTATCGTTGGAAGGTGTGTATTTAACCATATCAGCAAGCTCTTTCCAGGTATAGTCAACGCCGGCTTCTTTTATAACAAGCTCAAATGTGCTTCGGCTGTCCAAAATTTCACCGTAAGTCCTTACAAGGCTCTGTGCAGCCATAAGCTCAGAAGAGCTGATGCTAAAGCTGGTATTACCAAGAGAAAAAGAACTGTTGTTAACGTATAATTTAACGTAGGAGGAATAGGTAGGCGCAATACCGAATGAAGACACCAAAAATCCTATGATACCTGCCAAAAAGCTACACAAAACAACAACCCAAGCTCTTCTCCATAGCGACTTGATAATATGTAATACGTCAATCGTATAATATTCCCTGTTGTTATTTTCTTGTCTTTCCATTAATTTACTTCGCTCCTTAAATGACATCAATCAAAGCTTGACCGAAAAATTTATTGAAAGGTTTTTGTACCCAATTACCAATTATATTATCTGACTTTAGGCGCAATAACCCTATTGTTTAGTCTATAATATCATATTTTTTTTGATTTTGCAAGCAATATTACATAAGTTTTAAAAAAATAAGCAACAAAAAAAATAAGCGCTGCCTCACTTTTTTAGTGAGACAGCACTTTTGCTTTTTAGTTTATGAATTAGTGTTCATCAACTAATACAAAATATAGTGCGCTGTTGGGATCTGTGTCATTTGCAACAATCATTACTGTAGTTCCCTGAATGTCAGTAAACACAGCGTGATATTTGTATTCATTGAAGTCCATATAAAGCACTTCGTCTGTGATTTTATATGTACTTTCCAATGCATTATCGCCGTTTGATAGCATAACCTTTGTGTTGTCAACGAAATAGAAGTTCATAGTTCCGCCGAAATTATTGCGAACATTATCAAGGTCTTCTTGTTCCATTTCAACTCCGTCAATCATACCTCCGGAAAGAGTCCAACCGGTATCAGCAATGTTGGGTACATTGATTTTTGTAATATTGGCTAATGCTGCAGGAAGAGTTACATCGTTTTTAGAATTTGTGTCAGTAGAGCTTGTGCCTCCAACAGAACTTGTATCAGCAGCTGTTTCGTCGCCACAACCGGTCATAATGCCAATTACGGATAGAAGCATCATAACTATCAACAATACGCTTAAGATTTTTTTCATTGTTTTCATCTCTTTCAATTTATTTTTTATTTGCTTTTGAAATCATATCACATTCTGTTTTTTTTTGCAAGATAAAAACACGAAAAAAATCATAGTTTCTGTTTGTATCAGCTGTAGCGAATCGGTTTTTGGTTTCTTCCAAAGCCCTGTAATACCGCTATTTTACGGCATTTTCTAATCAAGGGGCTTCATCGTGAAAAGTATGAAAGGATTATAAAACGCAAGATAAAATATCTTACCTCAAATTATCTTTTCAGAATATATCATACCTATAAAATGGTCTAAAACTAAATCTTAATAACTCTATGTTTAAGATAAAGACTCATAATGCTTATATAATCATGAAGATTTATAAAGAATCTTATATAAAAGAAAAAGAGTCATAAAGATTCTATAAGAATCGTTATAACTTATGAAGATTGTAAGAGACATTGAAATTATGATTGATTTATGGTATAATAAAGAAAAGTAAAAATTGCGAGGAATGTTATGAAAATTGGTATGCGGAAGCCGAGCATAAAAAGGTCTATTAGTGCTCATACAACAGGAAAACTCAAAAGAACAGTAAACAAGGCGGTAAATCCTTTATATGGCCAAAAAGGTATGGGTTATATCAACAACCCCAAAAAAGCACTCTACAACAAAGTTTACAACAAGACAACCGTTGGCTTTAATGATGTAATTAATTCCACACCACATAAAACATCGTCTAATAATTCAACTGTCAATTATCAAAGCCAACAACAACCAACTCAACAGAAATCTCCTGCAATTGACATTAGCAAGTATCGTTCTTCTGCAAGTACATATAAAGGCACAGGCACATTTCTAATTATAGTCGCTTGGATAATGGGTATTGCAGGAGTGTTTACATTGCCGATAGGTTTGATTTTTATTGGTCTTGCTATTTTGTTCGGTTCAGTCGGTAAAACCTATAAAAAGGTGGCAAAAATCAAAAGCGGTGTTACTGCACCCGATATTGTAGAAACATCACCCAAACAAGAAACTGCACAAACCACCCAAAACTTCTTTGCCCCAACAGAGCAACCCAAAAAGGTCACAACTAGCAATTTCCCACCCTTATCATTTGATACGATGTTAGTCTATAATGGAACACCGAAAATGCAGTTTGAAATCAAGCAATGCTCAATCGGAGACACATTGACATTTGACCAAGACGAAAACGACAGTTATCTTGTATCAACTCAAAATGCATATGATATAGGATATCTTCATAAGCGGATAGTGGACAAAATTGATTCTCTTGCAAATGAGGGTTATGAAATAACGGGCGGACATATTGCCGAAATAATACAGGCAGACGAGAAATTGAATGTAAAAGTTCACATTGTTCTTGAATATCAAGACGAATAGGAGTATAGTATGGAATCAAGTAAGGGTGTAATATATATCTTAACCAACCCCTCATTTCCCGATTATGTGAAGATAGGATATGCAGACGATATTGACAATAGATTACAACAGTTAAACCGAAGTGAATGCATTCCGTTTGCTTTTCGTGTTTATGCAACCTATGAAGTTAATTCCCGATTATCAGACTTAAAGATTCACACCATAATAGATAAACTAAATCCAAATTTGCGGTCCATAGATAACTTTAAAGGACAAAAGAGAGTCCGTGAATTTTATGCTATGAAGCCCGAAGATGCTTATTCTATTTTAGAAGCCATTGCAGAGATTCATGGATGTGCCGACAAATTGAAGTTGATTCCGCCTAGCGATGAAGATATAGATGCAGAAGGGGTTGCAAAAGAAATAGTTGAAGAGAGAAAGGCACGAGCCGTTCCTTTTTCGTTCTCACTTTGTAACATTCCCATTGGGGCAACTTTGCGATTTTGGAAAACCGCAACACAAGAAACCGACATTGAATGTACCGTCATTGATAACAAAAGAGTTGAATATGAAGGTACTGCTTACTCGCTTTCTGCTTTGGCAGCCAAACTCTCAAATGTTACATATGCCGTTCACGGTCCTTGCTATTTCAAGTATAACGGCGAATGGTTAAACGATATTCGTGACAGATTGGGAGTTTAAGAAAATACACTCTACAGCAAAACACCCTATGACTTTTTACGGTCATAGGGTGTCTTCATTTTTTCATTTGTCGTAAATGTGTCGTAAATCGGTTTTGATAGAGTTTCAAAAACCCTGTAATACCGCTATTTTACGGCATTTTCTTAATCAAGGGGCTTCATCGTGGGAGTATGAAAGGATTATAAAACACAAGGTAAAATATCTTACCTCAAATTATCTTTTCAGAATATATCATACCTATAAAATGGTCTAAAACTAAATCTTAATAACTCTATGTTTAAGATAAAGACTCATGATACTTATATAATAATCATGATTAATAAAGAGTCTTATATAAAAGAAAAAGAGTCATAAAGATTCTATAAGAATCGTTATAACTCATGAAGATTGCAGGAAATATTGAAATTTTGAATAATTTATGGTATAATGCAATCAATTCGATAAACTTGAATTTGAAAGAGGTATTATATAGATGAACGATAATAAAAAGTTGTCAAAAGATACTTTTAATCTGCAGGCAACAACATATGATATAGATAAAAACGGAGCACACGCAAGAACACTATATCCGCACATTATAGATAAATTATCAGATATATCGTTTGATAATGTGCTTGATGTGGGCTGTGGTACAGGTGAAATCTTAAATACTATTAAAAACATATACCCTGCTGTTTCGCTATACGGAATTGATATCTCAGAAGAAATGTTAAAAAAGTCAAAAGAGAAATTGTTGAATACTGCAGAATTATCTCTTGGGGATGCCGAGCATTTACCATATGAACATGGTAAATTTGATTTGCTGATGTGTACTGATAGTTTTCATCACTATCCTAATCCGCAGAAAGCGATGGAGGAATTCCATAGAGTACTGAAAACTGACGGTCATATACTATTGGCTGATTTTTGGAAGCCTTTCCCTGTTCGCCAGTTGATGAACATTTTTATTCCATTCAGTAATGAGGGGGATGTTAAAGTTTATTCTAAAAAAGAAATTATAAGCTTTTTGTCATATAGTGGTTTTCAAAATATAGAGTATCAGAAAGTGAACAACTCGAGTTATTTAGTAATAGCAAAAAAGCAACAAGGAAAACATAGATACATTAACACCAACAGGGAAATTGATGTTGACTATGATAGGAGCAATAAACGAATTTGAGCGTGTAAACCTATTGGAGCGACAAAGAGAGGGTATTGCAATAGCAAAGCGGAGCGGAAAATACAAAGGTGGTAAGTGTAAAACTGTCGGCAACTTTGCCGAATGTTACGCCCGCTATATATCAAGGGAAATCACAAAATCGGCTCTTGCCTGTGAGCTTGGCATAAGCAGACCGACACTTGACAAACTTATAAAAGAATTTGAGGAAAAGAGGTAATCAAAATGGATATGCTGAATATAACTGAATTTAAGGACTATATAACAGAGAAAAGACCGAAAGAAATAATCTACAATGACGAAAACAACGGCGACTATATGCAAGGCACAGAACGGCGGTGTTATTCAATCGCACAGCCCTTGCATATGTGCTTAACTTTTAATGATATACTTATAGCAACTAACCCAAACATTGTACAGCTTCAATCCAAAAGCGGTAAAATGAGATTTAACCATATACACGGGGTAAGTGTTGATACAAGCTGTTGTCTGCTTGGTGATGTTGTTACATTGTACTGTAACGCAGACGAAAAGACAAAGGCTTATACATTGATTATAAGATAGAAATAGCGGGGCATAAACCCCGCTTCATTCTATATTACCATTTATGTTTGCAATGGGTACATTCGTATTGTTTTCCAATCTTGGAAGAAGCAAGACCATTTAAAAAGATAGAAAAAGAACGATTTAAGTTTGATATTCTCTTTACATTGTCTTTATTTTTACAGATAGGACATTCAGGCAAGAGGGACTTTTTTACTTCCTCTTTATATGCTTTTGTAAGTTTATATTGCCTTTCTCCCTCATCAATCAATTCCTGCTGTTTCTGTGCCAAAAATTTATCATCTAACCAATGCCTACAGTATGGACATATTTGCCCCCTGTCGCTTATTTCTTTGTTGCATTTAGGACAATTTATCAATGCCATAATTCCACCTCGCAAAATTTAATTATCATTGGTAAGTTTCTTGTAGCTCTTTACACTCTTTAGCATTGACATCATTATATCTTATAATTATTACAAAGTCAATACATTGCAGTATGATGTTTATACTATGGTTTTAGATACAAAGAAAGAGCGGTTTCCGCTCCTTGCTTCGTGTGGTTGTTTTATAAAAGAATTAAAGTAGCGGTTGCGTTTCCCTAAATATAGTGTAACACAATTAACTCTACTTGCACACTTCAAAAACATTATACGGATACTTCAATTATTGATTAAAGGTTATTCCCGATTTTTGAAAAGCGCACATCAAAACAAGTTAATAAAACAGGACATTGAAAAAGCACTATCAGTAAAAGATAGTGCCTTTTTGTTACTATATCGTGTGCTTTTGAATAAATTTTTTGGTAAACAATTTGGTAAATTTATATTGCTGTTACTCCTAAAACACAAGATGTCGTTACAAACAATCCTCTCAAAGCTGTATATAGTGGTTTACTTCTCCAATGTTTTCATTGTGGGGAAGAGTAAAACGTCTCTGATTGAAGCGCTGTCGGTGAGGAGCATAACAAATCTGTCAAGACCGAAGCCTAAGCCGCCTGTTGGGGGAAGACCGTATTCCATAGCCATTAGGAAGTCTTCATCAACCTCAGCGTTAGCGCCCTGCGCTCTTTTTGCTTCAACCTGCTTAACAAATCTTTGACGCTGGTCAATGGGGTCGTTAAGCTCGGAGAAGGCATTTCCCATTTCTCTTGTATAAATGAAAAATTCAAAACGCTCTGTAAAGAGAGGGTCGCTTGCCTTTCTCTTTGCAAGAGGTGAAATTTCAACGGGATAATCGTAAATTATTGTGGGCTGAATAAGCTTTTCTTCAACATACTCCTCAAAGAAAGCTGCCAATACGTCGCCCTTTGTTGCGGTTGCTTCAACCTCTACGTGTTTTGCCTTAGCAGCCTGTCTTGCCTGCTCGTCATCTGCCCAGTCGTTGTAATCAACATCAGCATACTTTTTAACGGCTTCAACCATAGTAAGACGTTCCCAGGGAGCACACATATTGATTTCTGTGCCCTGATAAGTAATAGTTTCTTTTCCTGTTATTTTCTTTGTGATAACCTTAAACATGTCTTCAATAAGGTCCATCATACCGATATAGTCGGTATATGCCTGATAAAGCTCTATTGAAGTAAATTCGGGGTTATGCTTAACTGACATACCCTCGTTTCTAAAAATTCTGCCAACCTCGTAAACCTTATCAAAGCCGCCTACGATAAGTCTCTTAAGATAAAGCTCTGTTTCAATTCTCAGATACATATCTATATCAAGAGTGTTGTGATGTGTGATAAAGGGACGGGCGGAAGCTCCTATTTCAAGGCTGTGTAAAACAGGAGTGTCAACCTCAAGGAAGCCTAAATTATCAAGATAATTTCTTACCTCATTTGTAATTTTACTGCGCAAAACAAAGGTGTTTTTAACCTCGGGATTAACAATAAGGTCAACATATCTGCGACGGTAGCGAGTTTCTGTATCCTTAAGGCCGTGCCATTTTTCAGGCAGTGGAATAAGAGATTTTGATAAAAGAGTATATTCTGTAACGTTTATAGAGGTTTCTCCCATATGAGTTACAAAAACAGTACCCTTTATTCCGATAATATCGCCTATGTCGAGCTTTTTGTACTGTGCGTATTCTTCTTCACCGATATTGTCACGGCGGACATATATCTGTATTCTGCCGGTATTATCCATAATATCGGCAAAGGAAGCCTTACCCATCATACGCTTGCTCATAAGTCTGCCGGCAAGACAAACCTCCTTGCCGTCATAATCACTCAAATTAGTTTTTATGTTGTTTGCATAAGCATCTACAGGATATTTAACCTCTGCAAAAGGGTTTTTACCCATTTCCTGAAGCTCTTTAAGTTTTTCTCTTCTTATTTGCATTTGCTCGTTAAGCTCTTCGGTGCTTTGCATTACTTCCATTTCTTCAGACATTTTCAGTTTTCCTTTCCATTTTACGTCTATAAAAAGATATTTAAAGTGTCGCTATGAAGGAAACCCTCTCAGCGACACAAAAATTACTGTAAGCTTATTTCAAGAATTTCAAATTTTCTGTTAACTGCCGCAAGCTCTACAACGGCGCCAACTTTTTTACCTAACATAAGCTTTCCTAAAGGACTTTGGTCAGATATTTTACCTTCGCTGGGATTAGCCTCAAAAGAGCTTACTATACTATATTGCAGTTCAACATTCTTGTTTAAATCCTTAAGCTTTACAATACAGCCTAAGCCTACCTCTTCACTTGAAAGCTCATCATCAGCAATAACGATTGAATTGTTAATCATATCTTCCAATTTGCTGATTTTAGCTTCAAGCTTAGCCTGCTCGTTTTTAGCTTCATCATATTCGCTGTTTTCCGAAAGATCTCCAAAAGAACGGGCTTCTTTAATTTTTTGCGCTATTTCTTCACGCCCTACGGAAATAAGATATTCAAGCTCTTCTTCAAGCTTTTTCTTTGTGCTTGCCGAAATTTTGCTTTGACTCATCAAATTCTCTCCATTCATATTTAAAACCCATTAAATTTTTTAAAATATATCAGACTGATTGTTTCACAAAAAAGATTATATCAACAAACAGTCTAAAAATACATTTTAACATTATACTTTTTTTCTTAACGATTGTCAAGTGTTTAACAAAAGCCCGATAAAAATTGTAATTTAGTACAAAAATATAGCAGATTTATGTAGCTATATAACAAAATCGGAATAGTTTTTCTTTAAGAGTGTTTTAGGTGTAACCATACGCCCAAAGGAGTAAAAATTTGTAAATGAATTTTCTTGTGTATCGCTATTTTGCTCATCAAGAACGCAGGAGATTTCCCAAGGAGTTATACTGCCTTTGCAAAGCTCTGCCTGAGCACTTGAAAGAGGCTTTGAAAATGCAGTTATTACAGAGGATTGTAAGTAAGCTTTGGGCAAAAAATCCTTGTCAACGGTTATAATAACGGTATGATTGCTGATACGGGCATTTTTAAAGATTTCGTCTGTCAATGAAAGACATATCAGTATATCGGCATTTTCTGCCGGCTGATAGCTTTGAGTTACTATTGTTGCCGCCCCGTATTGCAAAGCTATTTCATCCTGAATGTCGGAATATCCGTCCACATCCTGAGTTATGAGAGTTACATTTTCAAAGCTTTTGGCACAGTTTGTCAAAAGGTCTGATGCCGTAATGCTTTTATCTTTTTCGCAAATACAGATTTTTAATTTTTTTGCATTTTCACCAAGCTCACAGGATAGGGATTTTATAGCTTTAAAAAGGTTTTTCTTTAAATAGTTTTCGGAATAGGCATATGTGAAGCCGTTGTCCTCCAAAAGCTTACGGCAACCGCCGGTGCATAAAAATTTGCTTATTTTATCTCTCTTCATTTCTGCAATAAGCTTTTTCTCGCATCTTTTGGTAAGAGTACCGTTTGGTAGAGGCATATAGGCTTCGTAAATTGCCATATTTTCCTTAATACTTTTTAAAACGCAAGGAAATAAAAAGCGCAAAAGCTTTGCAAAAGCGCCTCTTTGTCTGTCGTATTTAACATAGACAAGTGCAAGCATACAATCACCATATTTCTTAACAGTATATGATGAAATATATGCACACAATTTTTGAAAAATAACTAATCTTTGTCAAGTGAACAGATAATAACAGCGGATAAAATTAAAACAATCCCAAGACATATAAAGAAGTCAAGCTTGTCATTAAAAAATAAAACACCTAATACACAGGCAAAGGCAGGCTCGACAGTGGCAATAACAGAAGCTTGTCCCGAGGGTATGCTTCTGAGTCCGTATGTATAAAGAATATAAGGAAGGGCACAGGTTAAAACTCCTGCAGCAACACATATTGACAAAAGCTTTATATCTGACATCTGAGAAATAATATTATTAAAGCGAATAAAGGGGATACAGGCTAAAAGAGCGCATAAAAAAGTGTAAAAGGTTACTGTGACAGTGCCGTATTTTTTAACTCCGAAACGTCCGAAAATACTGTAAAGTCCATAGCCTAAGCCTGAGAGAATACCTACTACGATATTGTACCATATTACGCTGTGATTTTGAGAAAAAATTCCCGTTACAGCAAAGCAGCCGCACACCGTGACAGCTATAGAAATTATTTTAAATAATGACAGCTTTTCTTTGAAAATAAGAGCTGAAAAAATCATAACAAAAACGGGGGCAGTATAAAGAAGAGCAGCGGCTACAGACATAGAAATATTTTTTATCGTATAAAAATAGCATAAATTAAAGAAAAAGAAGCTGAAAACACCCATACCTATAAAAATCCATATGTCTTTAAAGCGGATTTTCAGCATAGCTTTGTCCTTAATAAGCATATAAACAAGCAAAATTAAAGAGGTAAAAAACACCCTGTAAAAAACTATGTCAAAATTGGAAAGCCCGAACTGAGAGAGCGTATTTACAAAAATGCCCATAGTACCCCATAACAGCGCCGAAGCAACAATACAAATTACAGATTTGATTTTCAAATTACCAACTCCATTTAAAAAACTATAGATATTATATCATAAAAAATAAAAAAATAAAGTACAATTGACTTTTTTACTTTAATGTGCTAAAATGATACACAGTAATATGAAAAAGGTGGGGAAGGCAAATAGCTTTATATGGGCGTTTGCTGAAGAAATGAATAAAAAGCTTAAAAACGAAAGCACCGATAAATTATTTTCTGCAATTATCAAGCTTGAGACTATTGAGGATTGCTATAATCTTTTTGACGATTTATGTACTGTTTCTGAAATTAAAGCAATGGTACAGCGCTTTGAGGTTGCAGGAATGTTAAAGGAAAAGCGTTCATATTCGGAAATCGTAGAAAAAACAGGCGCAAGCACAGCTACGATAAGCCGTGTAAACCGCTGTCTTAATTACGGTAGTGACGGCTATAAAAAAGCACTTGAGGATGCTGAATAATCATTTTTGAAAAGGAAAGATTTTTTAATGTATGGCACTTTTTCAAAGTTTTATGACAGCTTTACAGATGACGTTGATTATTTAAAAATTGCCGACAGATACGAAAAAATATTTGCAAGCTTAAAATATAAGCCCTTGGAAATTCTTGATATGGGCTGCGGTACGGGAAGTCTTACCTTGGAAATGGCGCAGCGTGGTTATGATATGACAGGGGTTGATATATCTGCCGAAATGCTCGATGCTGCTATAAAAAAAGCTCAGAGCGCAGGGGACAGTAAAACCCTTTTTATAAATCAGGATATAACCGAGCTTGATTTATACGGCACTGTTGATGCCGTTGTTTCTTCACTGGACGTTGTCAATCATTTGCTGACGAAGAATGAGCTTGTAAGCTGTTTTAAAGGTGTCAGTATGTTTCTTGTTCCCAAGGGTATTTTTATTTTTGATATAAATACACCCTATAAATTTGAAAATGAATATGCCGATAAAACGTATGTATTTGAAAATGAAAATGCCACTTGCATATGGCAAAATGATTTTGATAAAAGCTGTGGAATTTGCGATTTTTATTTAACCTTTTTTGAAAAGCAAGAAGCTCTGTACGAAAAATTTACAGATAGCTGCAGCGAAAGAATGTATACAATTTCGGAAATTGAAAAAGCTTTGCAACGTGCAAATATGAGGCTTTTAAAAGTATATAATGAGTCCCTGAAGTCCCTTAAGGAAAAGGATACACGGGCAATAATAGTAGCATTGAATGAAAAATAAGCGAGGATAACTATGAAGGATATTTTGACAAGAGCATTGACAAAGGACGGCTCTGTAAGAGCGTTTGTTATTAACAGCAAAAATATAGTGAGTAAGGCTTTTGATATTCATAAAACCTCTCCCGTAGTAACTGTTGCGTTGGGAAGAGTGCTTACCGTAGCATCTATTATGGGCGCTATGCAAAAGGAAGAAAATTCCGCCTTGACTCTTAATTTCTGCGGCGGCGGTGCAGCGGGAAATCTTGTAGCTGTATCGGATAATCAAGGAAACGTAAGAGGCTATGCTGTAAATCCCGTAGTTGATTTACCCTTAAACAGTAAGGGACAGCTTAATGTAAAAGCGGCTGTTGGGGTATGGGGAAGTATGTCTATTATAAGAGATTTGGGTAACGGTAAAAATTATAACGGAACTGTGCCTATCGAATACGGAGAAATTGCTCAGGATATAACCGATTACTATACAAAAAGCGAGCAGATACCTACCGTATGTGCTTTGGGTGTCAGCGTTGAAAAGGACTGGAGCGTTAAATCTGCAGGCGGTTTTCTTGTTCAGCTTATGCCAAACGCACAGGACGAAACTGTTGATATTCTTGAAAAAAACATAAATAAAATAAAATCGGTAAATGCTCTTTTTGAAGGGGATTTAACCAACAGAGATATTTTAAATCTTATTTTTGAGGGAATAGATTACAGTATTTTAAGCACTACAAATCCCGAGTATAAATGTACCTGTTCTCAGGAGCGTACATTGCGTGCCATTCTTTCCTTGGGAAAAGAGGAGCTCGAAAAAATGGCAGATGACGAAAAAATCGAAACCACCTGCCATTTCTGCAATAAAAAATATAGCTTTGACCCAAAAGAAGTACTATCTTTGCTCAAATAATTTCAGTAAAAACAAAGCCATAGCAATCAGAAAAATAACACAAAAGAAACCTATAAACGCAGACGGCGGGAAAAACAGTAAAAAACTGTTGAGTAAGCTTGTCTGCGTTTTTAATTTCAGCTCATTTAAAGGAATTGTTTTTGAGGTATCAATTTTTTGAGGAACGATATTTATTATAGGTAAGGACTGAGTCTTTTCCTTGTAATCTTCAAGGGCAGAGGGATATGGCTTTTTGTTAAAGCTATGGTCCTTTAAAATAGTTTCATCGCTTTTCAAAAAATAATCATAACGGATTTTTCCGCTGTCCAAAATTGTTATTGGGTCGTCCCAGGTAGCGTCCATATGATACCATAGATTATCAAGCTTTATAAGATTCCAGGTGTGCGCTTCGTTTTGAGCTCCGTTTAAGCCTTTTGCATCTAAAAGAATTATTCGGCTTTCTATTCCTGCCTCTTGAAGCAATTTATATATAAGACCCGTGTATGCACTGCAAACTCCCTTGCTTTGTTCAATCAAATCCGAAGGGTTGTGAATTTCATTTTCTGAAGAGGTATCATAGGAATATTCAGAAACAACAAAGTCGTGAATTGCCTTAACCATTTCATACTGTGTTTTGTTTTTCTGAGAAAGCTTTTCTATGACGCTTTTTGAAAAGCTTTCAAGCTTTTGTATATCGCTCATTTCCTCGTCCCAACGAAAAGAATAAATAATACGAAGCTTTGACGGTTTCCCGTTTGATGAAGAATTTTTCCATACCGTTTTTGAAATGGAATACTGCCTTAAAATCAAAGCGTTGTAGTCCTTTCCTTCGGTTTGCATATACTCTGTTATAATTTCTGATTCAAGTCCCGTCTGTCCCTTTAAAAGCTGATCATAAGTAAATTCTTCAAGTCCTTTACCTGTAAATATAACAGTTGTTTTTGTGCAAAGGTTGTCCATTTGTGAATATATAAAATTCTTTGCCCGTGAGATAAATTCCTGTGAGCTGTCTGCGTGAATAGTTAATTCATTTTCCTCTTGCGCATAGACATTTAAGCTCGAAACAAGAACAAAGACAATAATAAAACATAAAAATTTTTTCAATATTTTTATCCTTTCTCAAAATAGGATAAAAATATTTTGCGCAGAAAAATACCGATAATTCACATTGAAAAAAGACATTGTATGTGCTATACTGAGCTTAAGGTGTTTGATATGAAAATAAAAAATATTAATTTGAAAAATGAATATGCTCTTGCACCTATGGCAGGCTTTACAGATAAAGCTATGCGCATACTCTGTAAGGAAAACGGTGCGGGACTTCTTGTATCTGAAATGGTAAGTGCAAGAGGCATTTACTATAACGATAAAAAAACAAAACTGCTTATGGAATTTTGTGAATATGAGCGTCCGTTTTCTGTTCAGCTTTTTTGTAATGAGCCTCATATAATGGCGTATGCGGCGGCATTTTGCGAACAGCTTGGCGTTGATATGATTGATATAAATATGGGCTGTCCTATGCCTAAAATCGTAAATAACGGGGACGGCAGCGCTCTTATGAAAAATCCTTTGCTTGCAGGAAAATTGGTTGAAGCGGCTGTAAAGGAAGTTAAAATACCCATAAGCGTAAAAATGCGTCTTGGCTGGGATGAGAAAAACAAAAACTGTATAGAGCTTGCCCGTATCTGTGAGCAAAACGGTGCTTCGTTTATATCGGTACACGGAAGAACAAGAGAGGGAATGTACTCTGCGCCCATTGATTATGAAACAATTTCAAAAGTTGTAGAAGCAGTAAAAATTTCCGTATTCGGCAACGGAAATATCTGTGATGTCGAAAGTGCTGAAAAAATGAGAAGAACAGGCTGTGCAGGCTTGATGATAGGAAGAGCCGCAATAGGAAACCCATTTGTTTTTAAAACAGTTAAGGACGGCTTTGAGCCTACTGTTCAGGATAAGCTTGATATGGCACTAAGACATTTTAAATTACTTTGTGAATTTAAAGGTGAAAATATTGCAGTAAAAGAAATAAGACCTCATATAGCGGCATATTTAAAAGGAATTAAAAACTCCCACATTGTCAAATGCAAAATTTTTGAAACTCAGAATGCAAAGGAGATAGAGGATATACTTCAAAGTATCGGAAAGGACTGAGAAAATGCCTGTTGACAGAAAAATTATTCAAAAAGCAAAGCTTGGGGACGAATACAGCTTTGAGTGCATAGTTAAAGAGTATCAAAAAAAGGTTTACGGATACGCTCTTGCCAAAACAAAGAACTCCGACGATGCTCTTGATTTATCCCAAAATATTTTTATGAAGCTTTATAAAAGCATAAAAAGCTTTAGAGAAGAATGTTCCTTTGACACTTTTTTATATAAAATTATTTTCACCGCTACGGCTGATTTTTTAAAGAAACGCTTATCAAATCAGACCTCCTCTCTTTATAATGAGGACGGAAAAATTACAGATATCAAAGACAGCGTTGATGTGGAAAAGGATTACGAGAAAAAAGAAATGATGTCAGAGGTTATAAACGCTCTGGAAAGTCTTTCAAAAGAGCAAAGAGAATGTTTTATTTTAAGAAACATAAACGGCTATTCTTATAAAGAAATTTCAAAAATTACGGGAATTGGCGAAGAAACGGTTAAAACAAGAATACATAGGGCAAGAAATAAGGTTATTGAAATAATCAAAAAAGACGGGAACAAAAATAAAGTGCAACCGTCTAATATATCGAAGGGAGATGAGGAGTAATGGATTGTAAAAGCTTTAAAGAGCTAATAATGCCGTATATAGACGGCGAAAACATAGACAGACAAGCCTTTGAAGAGCATATGCAAGCCTGTGAAGAATGCAGAGCTGAATATGAGCTTGTAAAGAGTATTTTTGAAGCCTCCTCATCAATAGGACAGGATTTAAATGAAGATTTTTCAAGGAATGTTATGAGAGAAATAAGAAAAGAAAAAATGCGTAAAAAAACTGTTTTGAAAAGAATATTTGCAGGAGTCGGCACCGTTGCTGCAATTTTTGTGATTTGCTTTATCGGTTCAAACGATTTCTTTAAATTCGGCGGAATTAAAAACAATATGGATTCAGAGATGAAAGATGAAGCTCCGCAAGCTTCAAGCAGTAATTCAAACAGCTACTATGTTACCGATGAGGAAACAGAGAAAAAAGCGGAAGATACAAGCAGTAATCAAAGCACTGCCATTGTAGGTGACAGTGATAACAGCGCAAGCTCTAACGAGCAATTTTCACTGCTTCCTTTTTCCATTAAAAATATTTATCGAATAGACGATAATGATACCTTTAAATACGTAATTAAAATAGACTATGAAACGGGTAAAAAGCTTATAGGACATAAGGATATAGCCTTTTTATGCGACAACGATATTCCCTTGCTTATGTCAGAGCTTTCTATTGAAGAAATTGAGGCGCTTTGCAATTCAAACGGAATAAAGGTTTTGGAAAAATGCACCGATTACAGCTACGGCGGATTGAGAAAAAATGCAAGCTACGGAATAGTATATCTTTATAAAGAGGTAAATTAAAAAGCATATAGGTTGAATTTATTAGAATATAGGTTGATAAATAATTGCCTGTAAAGTAAAATTATAATGATAATAAAAATGTCAAACAAAGGAAGAAAAAATGAAAGTATTTGAAAAATCAGTTCCTGTTTGGAGTCAAAAAAAGTGCGTCAATCAATATGTCTGCTTCAGGCAAAGCTTTTGTCTTGAAGAAATTACAGAGCTTAGCTTAAACATAAGAGCGCACAGCAATTATATTATCTATATAAATAAAATTCCCGTAAGCTTTGGGCAATATCAGGATTACAGCTTTTATAAGGTTTATGACAGCTGTAAAATTCCTGTCGATATTTTGAAAAAAGAAAACACCGTTGATATTTTAGCCTATTATCAAGGGGAAAGCACAAGCACCTACAGAGTGGCAGAGCCCTCTTTGATTTTTGAAATTCTGCAGGGCAAAGAGCCTGTGTGCGTAAGCTCGGAAAATACACTTTATTCGGATAATACAGGCTACAAAAGCGGCGAAATCGAAAAAATAACCCTACAGCTTGCCTTTACCTTTGAATTTGACTGCAAAATAGATTTTCTTGAAAATGAAGACAAGCTTTATAAAAAACCGATTGTTTTGCAGGACAATAAAAAATATTTTAAAAGGCCTGTCAAAAAGCTTGAAATTACTGAAAAAGTACCTACTGAATGTGTTTTTAAAGGCTCTTTTGCGGATACACAGGGTGAAAGTCCCGCTATGAAAATGCACAGAGCATTTTTAAGTACGGTAGAAAATATAGGGGACGGAAGCTGTTATATCTTTGATATAAAAAGAGAAACAGCGGGCTATCTAAATTTGGAAATAGAGCTTGATAAAAACTGCGATATAATAGCAGGCTACGGAGAGCATCTTGAAGATTTGAGGGTGCGTAGCTTTGTGGGAAACCGTAATTTTGCATTTTTGCTGCATGGTAAAAAGGGTGTAAATAAGTTTGTTTATCCCTTTACAAGAGTAGCAGGAAGATATATTCAGCTTCATATTTATTCCCATAATTCAAAGGTTAATTATTGCGGAGTTAATAAAGCAGAGTACCCTCTTAAAAGCATTGTAAGCTTTAAAAGCGAGGATAAATTACAGGAAGAAATTTATAATATATCAATAGATACTTTAAGACTGTGTATGCACGAGCATTATGAGGACTGTCCTTGGCGTGAGCAGGCGCTGTATGCTATGGACGCAAGAAATCAGATGCTTTGCGGATATTATGCCTTCGGTGAATATACCTTTGCAAAAGAGTCATTAAGGCTTTTGGCTCTTTCACAAAGAGATGACGGTCTTATGGAGCTTTGCGCACCGGCAGAGGTGCCTATAACAATTCCCGTATTCTCTCTTATGTGGATAACAGCTCTTTATGAATATTACATATACAGCGGGGACACAGCCTTTGTCAAAAAAATGCTTCCTGTTGCCAAAAAGGTTTTTGCAAACTTTAAAAAGGAAAACGGTCTTTTCCTTAATCCCGTAGGAAAACAGTATTGGAATTTCTATGAATGGAACGAAGGCTTAGACGGAGAAAAATTCAGCTATAGGCTTGACAGCGGTCTTAACTTATTCTATTTGTTCTCCCTTAAAAATTTTGTTGAGCTTTTAAAGCTTTTAGGTGAGGACAACAGCTTTTATGAGAAAGAGAAGAAAAATCTTGCAAGGGCAATAAACAGTACCTTTTATAAAAAGGAAAAGGGCGGCTATATATTCAGCCTCGAAAAAGAGGAAACGCCTGAGCTTATTCAGGTTTTGGCGCTGTGCTGTGATATTGTAAGCAATAAAAAATCGCTTGCACAAAAGGTTATGAAGGATAGCTTTATGCCTAAGTGTACATTGAGCCATACCATATTCAAATACGATGCGTTGCTTTATAATCAAGAAAACAAGAGATACGTTTTTGAGCAAATAAATAAAATATGGGGCGATATGATAAAGAAGGGAGCAACAAGCTTCTGGGAAACTCAGAAGGGCGCAGCTGATTTTGATAATGCGGGAAGTCTTTGCCACGGTTGGTCTGCAATCCCTGTATACATATATTTAAAACATAAGCAAAAAAATCCTTAACAGCCAACAGCAAGAGCAGGGTGAAACAGGCATAAACATAAAGCCTTGTACTGCATATGATGACGAAATAAAATATTTTACAGACTGTGTTGAAAAAAATCTTTGGCCGGATATCATAAAACAGCAGGAATTAGAAACAGTAATAGAGATATTGAACAAATAAAAATTGCCAAAAAATCCGAGGTTCACATTTTATCGTGAATCTCGGATGCTTTTTTACAAATATTGTCTTATATCGATGGCAAGCTGTTCTTCTAAATTTATAAGACGCTTTGTAATATCTTTGGACGCCTCGTCTGCGGCTTTGTATTGGTTAAGATATTTATTGAGCGACTTTACCCCCATATTACAGCCGTCAGTCATTAAATCGGCAATAACATTATCAGACGTTTCCATAGCAATTTTCATTTCCGTTTTCATTTTAGACATACCCTTAGCTATGGGATTTGGCTCTTTTCCCTCATCGTGAAATCTTTCTAATGCCGCCTGTAATTCACGGTCTAATTTTTCGTGCTCTTTTTTGCAATCAATAAGCTTTTCACGAAATTCTTTTTGTTGTACATAGTCTACAACATCGTCAATAGATTTTACGCCCATTTTAATTCCCGCATCACACTCACGAAGCAATTTTATAGTGTCTTTTTCTATCATATCAAACATCTCCTGAATATTTTTGTTTAGTATATCTCAAAAAGATATTTGTTATTCATTTAATTTCTTGTAATGCTGATTAAATTGTGATATAATAGGCAACATTGAAAAGGAGATGTTCGTATGTGGAACATAATTATTATCTTAATTTTAATTATCGAGGTATTGATGCTGCTGCGTTTTATCGTTGGCAGGTTTCAAAAAAGAAGGTTAAATGAAACTGCGGTATTTGTCGGCGTTGTTTTTGCACTCAATATGTCGTTATACTTTGTTCCGTTTCTGTATAAAGTAATAGAGCTTGGAGAAGAGTCCAATTATATTTTAGGCTTTATTGGTTGTATAGGACCGTCAATCAAACTATTTGTCGGTGAAGCTAAAGTGGAAATGGTAACAAGCTTTGCGAAGGAATTTGTACTCTTTCCCTTTACTTTTATGATAGGCGTTATTGTTGCAATGCTAACTACCATTACCGCAACAGTAGAGGCTTTCAGCAATTCTATTGTCAGTGCTTTTCGTCTTGCAAAGGCTTTGAAAAAAGACACTTGTGATATTGTTGTCGGCAATAGCTCCAAGGCACTTCATTATGTCAAAAATTGTAATGCGGTATTGTTGCTTGACGATAGTGTGGGCAAGGCCTCTGTAAAAGAGCTTATTGAAGACGGCTATGCAGTTATGCGTAAGGATTTTACTGTGCGTTTGCTGAAAAGCTGGTATTTAAATACATCAACCCGTTATAATATTGTTTGTCCCGATTCCGAAAAAGCTTTGAATTATATCGATACATTTATTGCATATAAAAAGGTTGAAGAAAAAGCTAAAAACATATACTTATATGTAGAAATGGAAGGGGACAGAGCAGAAACTATTCGCCGTGAAATCATCGAAAAAAGCGGTATGGAAGCCTATATTGATACTTTTAGTATAAATGAATTAGTAGCTCGAACCTTTACTGAGGAAAATCCCGTTACCAAGTATTTGCCTGATATATATATTGAAGATGCTGCTATTAAACAAGGAACACAAATCAATGTATTTATACTTGGATTTGGAAAACTCGGTCAAGAGCTGTATCGTCAATCAGTGCTGAATAATCAGCTTGTTACTTTTGATGGTGAATATAAAGAATTACCTGTCAATTACTATTTGTGCGATACCAATATAGATGCTACAGAATGGAATATCGGCGGCTTGTCTGAAGCTCTTAGCGAATTAAATGCGACAGAATATTTCCCGTTGCCTGAGATACCTTTTAAAACAACTGTCATTGATAAGGCTCCTGCTTCCTATAAGGTGCTGACAGCTATTAAAGCTCAGGTGCAAAAGGAAAATAGCTATACACTTGTTATTGTTGATACCGAGGAAGATTGTCATAATATTGAAATCGGCGCAAGATTGAAAACAGCTCTTATTGAGCAAAATAACTATCATATTTTTGTACGAAGCGAAGCTGCTTACATTCAAAGTGATGAAATCGTTTCCTACTTTGGCAAAAGCAACAGCGTATTTAATCACGATGTTATTGTAAACGACAGTTTATCCACAATGGCAAAGAAGCTTAACGAGGTTTATACTGCGCAGTATGCAGGCGAAGAAGAAAGAAATCGTTCCGACTTTAAAGAGTACATACAGAAAAAAGCAGAAAAAGATTGGGAAAAACTTGATTATTTCACCTTATATTCCAATATCTATTCGGCAATGAATTTGCGTGTAAAGCTCAATTTGCTTGGCCTCGATTACACAAAAGACGGAAAAAGTGCAAATATTGAGCTTATCAATGAGCGTCACAGACATAAGGAAGAATACGCTTATAACGAATATTTTAATCTCTCTGTTCGTAATGCGCTGATTGCTCAGGAACATGCAAGATGGAATGCTTATCATCTGCTTTATGAATATCTGCCCCTCAGCAAAAATAGCATCAATGTTAAATCGGATGACGGCAAAAAAGTGCGCTTTAACGTGAAGAATACAGAAGCTAAAAAGCATGCTTGTCTTACCACATTTAAAGGACTTAATGACCTTTCCTCCTACCTTGCTCAAAAAGCAGGTAACGGATGTTCTGCCGCAGATTATGACTATTACATTTATGACGAAATGCTTATTACCTCTGCGGATGAGCTATTGAGTTCTCTTGGATATTCAATAATAGAAAAATAAAAAAGTGAAATCGACAAGGCTTAATAGAGCCTTGTCGATTTTTGTGTGGATGTTTGTAATCAATCCGAAGGTAAAAATGCAAGGCTGATACCTTGATGCCATACAGTTCGCAAAAGCGAACTGATTACATGCTCGCTAACGCGAGATTACATACCAATCCAATCCTTCGGATTGGATAAAAAACAAAGCACTTCCGAAGAAGTGCTTTGTTTTTTGGTCTGAGTGGCGGGACTTGAACCCACGGCCTCTACCACCCCAAGGTAGCACGCTACCAGCTGCGCCACACCCAGACATTTAATACAGCCATAAGATAATACCATACTTTAAAAGAAAAATCAAGATGTTTTTTTAAAATTTTTTAAAAAAATTATTTTTACTGATTTTACCGTCTGAAAATGTAAAAATATCATCTTAATTGAAAGTGATAATGATTGTAGTTTGTCGAAACGCTTAAAAGCGTTTTGCAAGCCGATTTTATCGGCTTTGTGCAATTAAATTTTTTAAGATTTAATTGCACACGACACTCATTGCAATGGTTATTGTCAAATTTTCTTCGAAAATTTGCTTCCAAATCATAGGTTTGGCGTCGAAAAAGTATTTTTATTTACTTTTTCGACTATCTATAACCATTATAATGATTGACGGATATTATTGTTTATGTTAAAATTAAAGATAAGGTGACAATAATAATGAGTTTTGAAAAATGTGATTTTCTTTCAAAAACACAGATAGAAAAATATTTAAAGGGTAAGGCAAAAAAAGTTTCTTTGCAGATATATGATACTGTCGGTTCTACAAACGATATTGTAAAGCAAGAAGCGTTGCAGGGCGCTGAAGAAGGGCTTACGGTAATTGCTTTACATCAGACTGACGGGCGGGGAAGTAAGGGCAGAAGCTTTTTTTCACCTGCTTACAGCGGTATTTATATGAGTATTTTGCTCAAGCCGGATTTGTCGGAAAAGGTGGGGCTTATAACCTCTCTTGCAGGAGTTTGCGTATGTGAAGCTACTAAGAAGCTATCTGATAAAAATGCAAAAATAAAATGGGTAAACGATATTTTTATAGATAATAAAAAGGTTTGCGGAATACTTACCGAAGGCGTTTACTCAAAGGATAACACCTTTGCTTATGCAGTGCTTGGCATCGGTATAAATGTATATTCCCCCAAGGACAGCTTTCCCGACGAGCTAAAGGATATTGCAGGAGCAGTTTTTGAAAGAGAAACCCCCGATACTAAAAATAAATTAGTTGCTGAAATATTGAATTTATTTTTTGAAAAATATCACGAATTTTCTAAAAAGGAAATCTGCAGACAGTACAAAGAAAAAAGTCTTGTTATAGGGAAAGAGATAACTTTTACTGAACAAGAAAAGACAAGTCGGGCTTTAGCTTTGGATATTGATGAAAACTGCGGACTTGTTGTAAAACTTAAAAACGGACAAATAAAAACATTAACAAGCGGACAAATAAGTATAAGGAAGGAAAAATTATGAAATATATTGTTATTTTAGGCGACGGTATGGCAGACCAGGCAGTACCCGAATTAAACGGAAGAACACCTCTTGAATGTGCAAAAAAGCCCAATATAGATAAGCTGTGTCAGCAGGGAGAGCTGGGAATGGTTAAAACAGTACCCGACGGCTTTGCGCCAGGAAGCGATGTTGCAAATTTAAGCGCTATGGGATATGCTCCCGAAAAATATTATACGGGCCGTTCTCCCCTTGAGGCTGTTTCCATAGGAATAAAGCTTAAGGACAGTGACGTTACATTCCGCTGTAATACAGTAACGCTTTCTGACGAAGAAAATTACGAAGATAAAACAATGGTTGATTACAGCGCTGACGAGATTACAACAGAGGAGTCTACTCAGCTTATAAACTATATAAATGAAAATTTACACACCGATAAAATAACCTTTTATCCCGGTATCAGCTACCGTCACTGTATGGTATTTGACGGAACACATACTGATTATGATTTAACACCGCCTCACGACATTTCCGATAAATGCATAAAGGAATATATGCCCAAGGGCGAGGACGCAGAGCTTATAACTGAGTTTATGAAAAAGAGCTATGAGCTTCTTAAAAATCACCCTGTAAATCTTAAAAGAATCGAAAGAGGACTACGTCCTGCAAACTCTATCTGGCTTTGGGGACAGGGCAAGAAGCCGATGCTTTCAAACTTTAAGGAAAAGACAGGTCTTTCGGGCTGTGTTATCTCCGCTGTTGACCTTATAAAAGGAATAGGTATCTGCGCCGATATGCAGGTTATCGAGGTAGAAGGTGCTACAGGTACTGTAACTACAAACTTTGAAGGAAAAGCAAAAGCAGCGGTACAGGCTTTGAAGGACGGAAAAGATTTTGTATATATCCATATGGAAGCGCCCGACGAAGCAGGACACAGACACGAGGTGGAAAACAAGGTTAAAGCTATTGAGCTTATAGATGAAAAAGTAGTGGGATATATTTTAAAAGAATTTGAAAATGAAGAAATTTCAGTTCTTGTTATGCCTGACCACCCCACACCTCTCATCACTAAAACTCATTCAAGAGAGCCTGTACCCTATATTATATGGACAAATAAACAAAGAGCCGATATTAAGGCAAGCGGACTTACCTATACCGAAAAAAATGCGGCTTCAACGGGAATTTATGTAGCACAGGGACAGGAGCTTATGAATAAGTTTTTGAACAAATAGCGAAAGGTCGTAAAAATATGATAGAGGTCGGAAAAATAGTTAATACCCACGGCATAAGAGGGGACCTTAAGGTAGAATACTGGTGCGACAGCGCAGAGGTCTTTTTTGAGCTGGACACCGTGTTTTTAAAGGACGGCACAGAGTATAATATAGAAGATGCAAAGCTTCATAAAAACCATTTGCTTGTTCACCTTGAGGGTATAGATAACATAGAAAATGCCGAAAAGCTTAAAAATAAAATCCTTTATGCCGATGAGAACGATTTCGAGCTTGAGGAAGACGTATATTTTATCAAGGATATAATCGGAGTAGAGGTTTTTGATGCCGATACAAACGAAAGATATGGAAAAATAACCGAGGTTTTACAAAACAGCTCAAAGGACGTCTATGTTATAAAGGGTGAAAGCAGGGAATATCTTGTTCCTGCTGTTGAAGAGTGTATAATAGAAACCGATATAAATGAAAAAATAATGAAAATAAGACCGTTGAAAGGGCTTTTTGACTGATGCGATTTGATGTTCTTACGATTTTCCCCGAGCAAATTCGGGCGGTTATGGATTCAAGTATAATAGGCAGAGCTCAGAAAAATAACATTTTGCAGATAAATGCACACGATATAAGGGAATACACAACCGACAAGCACAGAAAAACGGACGACTCTCCTTACGGCGGCTCACGGGGAATGGTTATGAAAGCAGAGCCTATATACAACTGCTTTAAAGCCGTTACAAAGGATTTGAAAAATGTACATACCGTGTATATGTCCCCAAAGGGAAAAACGCTGACTCAGAAAAAGGCAGCGGAGCTTTTGAAATATGATAATATTGTAATTCTCTGCGGTCATTATGAGGGCGTTGACCAACGTATTCTTGATATGATAGTAGACGAGGAAATCTCAGTGGGCGACTATGTGCTTACAGGCGGAGAGCTTCCTGCTATGGTGCTTATAGATACCGTTGCAAGAATGGTTGAGGGTGTTTTGCCCGAAGAAGACTGCTTTACTGATGAAAGCCATTTTAATTCCCTTTTGGAATACCCCCATTATACAAGACCTGAAATTTTTATGGGAAAAAGAGTGCCTGAGGTGCTATTGAACGGACACCACAAAAAAATATGCGAGTTTAGACGTGAAAAATCTATCGAAACAACAGCGGCTAAACGTCCCGAAATGCTTTTGAATGCAGATTTGACAGAAAAAGAAAAGAAATTTGCTGCAAAAATAAAAAGAAATAATACAAGGAAAAATAAAATGCTTAATGAATTATCTAAGCTTCAGAACGGAAGCGATATAAGAGGAATAGCTCTTGAAGGAACAGAGGGGGAAAATGTAAATTTAACCCCCGCAGTTGCAGAGCTTTTAGCAAGAGCCTTTGCCGAGTTTTTATCGGTAAAAACAGGCAAGGCTGTAAATGAGCTTAAAATCGGAATAGGACGGGATTCAAGGCTTTCGGGCCCCGATTTATTAAATGCGGCGGCAAAGGGACTTAAAAAAAGCTCAGCAACAGTTTATGACTGCTCTCTTGCCACAACCCCGAGTATGTTTATGTCTACTGTGCTTGACGGCTTTAAGTATGACGGCTCAATTATGATAACTGCAAGCCATTTACCCTTTAATCGCAACGGAATGAAATTCTTCTGTGAGGATGGGGGACTGGAAAGCTTTGAAATAAAAAAGCTTATTGAGATAGCAGTTAAGGGCGAATTTTCTCAAGGCGAGGGAAAAATTTTAAAGGCAGATATAATAAGCGCATATGCAGACTCCTTAGTTGAAAAAATCCGCCTTAAAACAGGCTTGCAAAAGCCTCTTTTAAATAAAAAAATAGTAGTTGATGCAGGAAACGGTGCGGGCGGCTTCTTTGTGGAAAAGGTTTTGAAGCCTTTGGGCGCAGATACAAAAGGAAGCCTTTATCTTGAGCCTGACGGAAGCTTTCCCAACCATATTCCCAATCCTGAAGATAAAGAAGCTATGGAGTCAATAACAAAGGCAGTCTTAGATAATAAAGCCGATATGGGTGTTATTTTTGACACCGACGTTGACCGTGCGGCAGCTGTTTCGGGTGACGGAAAAGAGATAAACAAAAACGCTTTGATTGCCTTGCTTGCAACTGTAATTATGAGAGATTGCGACAAAAAAAATCCCGTCATAGTCACCGACTCTGTTACGTCAAGTGAGCTTGCGGAATTTTTAGAGGATATAGGCGTTACACACCGTCGCTTTAAAAGAGGCTATAAAAACGTAATAAACGAGTGCAAACGCTTAAACAAAGAAAATATTTACTGTCCCTTGGCGGTGGAAACCTCGGGACACGGCGCATTCTCTGAAAACTATTTTCTTGATGACGGCGCATATATTATCTGTAAGCTGTTAATTGAAATGTCATTACTTTCAAAGGATAATAAAAATCTTTTTGATAATATTTCAAAGCTTGAATATCCCGTTGAAAGCACAGAAATAAGAATTAAGCTTACAGACAGCGATTTTAAAAAACAGGGTATTGAAATGCTCGAAAAAGTACAGGAGTTTGTAGAAGCTTCTGACGAATTTACAATGCTTAAGGAAAATTTCGAGGGCATTCGGGCAGACTTTAAGTGCGAGAATGAAAAGGGCTGGTTTTTGCTTCGCCTTTCTCTCCACGATCCTCTAATGGTGCTTAATATAGAGGCCCGTACAGCAGGAACTGTTGAAAAAATAAAGAATAAGCTTTCAGAGTATATAGCTTTTTAAATGCTTTTTATATCTTCGACTATTTTGTTGAAAATTTCAATAAACTTAAATCTTACAGAAGCCTTCTTGCTGGAAGGCTTCTTTGTTATCTCAAGCTCTTTTTCATTTAAAATGTCTTCCATATCATTTTTAACGCTTCCGCTTAAGCAGATTTGCGGAAAAAGTACGCACCACCAGTTTTCACCCTTGCCTTGTCCTATTTTTATTACTAATGCGTTATAATTTCCCGCAGGTAAAAGAATATCGTTTTCATATTCTTTAGTGGGGAAAAACTTGTTTTCAATACTTATCTCAATGTCTCTGTCTGAAAATTCTTTTGCAATATTGAGTATTTTTTCTTTGTTTTGCTCTGACAGATACATAGCTTCATTTGCATCTTTTGCATTTTGAAAAATATATGAGCATTTGCTTAGTATTTCATCTCTTAAAGCATATTTTTCTATCTGGTCCTCAGCAGAATTTGAGTTTGCTACAATGTGTAAACGGAATACCTTTTGAGAAACGCTCTTAGCTGTGGCAAGGACAGTAATAGCACTGCAGGAGAAAAGTACAGCAAAAATTAAAAGAAGTGATAAAAAGAAAACCTTGATTTTTTTCATATGTCAATTACCTTCCCGAATTTTTATACGGAAATTATTGACAACTGAAAAATTTTTATTCAAATAAAAATGGGTAAAAAAATCATCATTTCCTTTAATCTGAAAAAGGCGTTTTTAGTTTGCTCTTTAGTTAGAGGATTTTTACCTAAGCCACATTCAATGGTAAAGCCCGGTCTGTTAAATTCTTCGATAAACCAATCCTTGAAGCCTCCGTAGCTTGCAATAGGCTCGGGAACAGAGAGAGTATAGCCTGTCAGCTTTTTAATTATTTTGGCAATCTCTAAGGCATTAGGGGGAGTATAACCGTTAAAATCGTAGTATATTTCTTCGCCCTGTGAATGAAAAGCCACAACGCTGTCAAAATTTAATTTTCTTGTAAGGGCGCACAGGGCAGAGCTTTCTGCTTCACTTTCGGGAAATTCTCCGCCGTAACGGGTAGCACAGCCAAAAAATATATTATTTTTTTGTTCAAGAAGCTTTCCCTTTGACCATTTGGCATTGTAATTGTGATTGAGGTCAACACCTCTTGCGTTTGCTTGCCAATTTTCAAAATTTTCTGAGCCGTTATTCATCGAAACAATTCTTTGGTACATAGGATTGTCAAGGCTTATTCCGTTAAGATGCAGCTCTGTGCCGTCTACATTAAGACAAAAAACGATATAAAGAGTACAGTTGTTATAGGCAAGGGTGCTTTTATAGCCGTAAACTGTCTTTTTTTGTGATACTGCTCTGCAGTAATCGTTAAAAAATTGCAGTAAAATCTGAGTACAGCCCCATTCAAGAGCGTGATGACCGCCGACATAAAGCAGTTTTTTCTCTCCCACTCCAATTTTTGCACAGTATATATTTCTTTGCATAAAGGATTTGCCGATAGGAAAAATTTCTATAAAATCATATTGCTTTTCAAAATCAGATAAAATTTCTTTGACATTTTTATAATCGGGTTTTATATCAAACATAAAAATATCTCCTTATTTTTTGTAGACAAAAAAGTGTTTATGTGATATTATTTATATATGATAAAATTTGAAAGGAAATACCCGAAAAATGAAAATGCCTTTTTATCCTGCTGATATATTGCTTATCAAAAATGCGCCCTTTGAAAAATGGAGCGTTGTAGCTTGCGACCAGTATACAAGCGAGCCTGAATACTGGCAAAGAGTAGAGAAAATCGTTGGAGATTATCCCTCTTGTCTGAAAATAACCTTACCTGAAATTTATCTCAATGATAAAAATGTACAGGACCGTATTGAAAATATAAATAAAAATATGGATAAG
This sequence comes from Oscillospiraceae bacterium, assembly GCA_015067255.1. Taxonomy (NCBI): domain Bacteria; kingdom Bacillati; phylum Bacillota; class Clostridia; order Eubacteriales; family Oscillospiraceae; species Oscillospiraceae bacterium. Next base: position 30,241 of record SVMS01000001.1, on the reverse strand, counting down.
CTTCTTGAAGAGAATGCTTTTGAAGAGTATAAAAACAGCTTTTTCTATATAGAAAGAACTCAGAATGACGGCAAAGTCAGAAAAGGACTTATAGGTGCCGTTGATTTGGAGCAATATTCTTATGAAAAAGGCTCTCAAAGTCAGATAAGGGCAACAGAGGGCACTGTTCTTGAGAGAATACCGCCGAGAGTTGCTGTAAGAAAAAATGCTTCCTTGGAAGCACCTCATATTATGCTTCTTATAGATGACAGAGAAAAAAGTGTTATAGAGAGTATAGCTCCAAGCTCAGATACTGTATATGATTTTGAGCTTATGGAAAAGGGCGGAAAAATAAAGGGCTATGCTTTAAATAAAGAGGAATGTGAAAAGGTTTCCAAGGCTTTGGATTTATTGGCAGAGAAAGCCTTTGAAAAAAATGAAAATCCGCTTTTGATTGCAGTGGGTGACGGAAACCATTCCCTTGCAACCGCAAAGGCTTGCTATGAAGCTCTTAAAAAGACAACTGAGCCCGAATATTACTTAAATCACCCTGCACGCTTTGCTCTTTGTGAGCTTGTAAATCTACATAGTGAAGCTTTGGAGTTTGAGCCTATCCACCGTGTGATTTTCAAGGTGGACGGTGATAATTTCTTAAAAGAAATGAAAAATGAATTTGAAATATGCGCTCAGAATGAAGCAACTCAAAGCTTTGAAATATTGTATAAAAATAAGCTTGAAAAAATCTTTATAAAAAATCCTCCTTGCGACCTTGCCGCAGGAACAGTACAGCAGTTTATTGATAAATATATTGAAAATAATGGCGGAGAGGTGGACTATATTCACGGAGAGGACACCGTCGAAAAGCTTTGTCAGCAGGAAAATTCAATAGGAATTTTGCTTCCCTGCCTTGATAAAAACGAGCTTTTTGATAAGGTTATTTCAAACGGCGCGCTGCCGAGAAAAACCTTTTCAATGGGACACAGCTACGATAAGAGATTTTATTTAGAGTGCAGAAAAATTAAGTAATTGAAAGCCGATAGGTCAATTTGACCTATCGGCTTTTAACTATTGTGAAACAACAAGGTTCTGGGTCTCATATTTCAAAATCTTCTTTGGTATATCCTTCAAGCATTTGAGCATTTTGCTTTTTAGGCTCTCTTTTGAAAGGGTCATATTTGAATTTGCGGCATTTGTAATCAGCTTCTACGACACCCTTTTTCTTGCACATTATTTTTTCTGAATTTATAAGTAAAGTAGCACGTTGACAAACTGCACAGCATTTTTCAATGTTTTTATTAAAAAGCATAATTCGCATACTCCTTCTTTGTGTTCTCTTTTCATTATTATACATCATTTTTTTTATAAAGCAAATATCTTTTTTTAATAAAAATAATAATTTTATAAAAAAGTACAAAAAACAAGCATATAACAAAAAATATATTTAAAATTTTTGTTGTTGAATAAAAGAAATTTTCATTTTTAAAGTTAAGGAAAACCTGTTTTTCAATGGGAAATAATAAGGCTAAAATATAAGTTATAAAAAAAGAACTAATGCTTTGAAAAAGCTTTCCTAATATATAAGGCTTTGCTGAAAACGGACTTTCTTTTAAAAAAGTAATTATCTGACAGTGCACCGATATTCCCGCCCAGCCCAAAATGCTTCCTGTGACGGCAAGGGGGATAGCGCCTGCACTGCTTTTTTTAACCCCTGCAGTAATTTCAAAAAAGCCGATAATTAGCTGAGAAATATTTTCTTTTTCTAAAAAAATACCAAGCCCCGCAAAATGTAAAAGCTCACTTAAAAAATTTATTATATAACAGCATTCAAGTAAATTTATAAAAACACAAAAGAAAACAACAAAAGCGCAAATATAAATAATAGAAAGGGAAGAGGCTTTAATTGCATCAATAAAAGAAAGAGGTATATTTTGAAAAGCTGTTTGAGTATAGCTTTTATTTAAGAGCTTTTCCTTTGGCTTCCAAAATCTGCCGAAGACAATTCCTGTAAGCATAGAGGAAAGAATTTGAGCTGAAAGAAGCATAATACCGATAGTTAAGCTTTTGTATATACCTACGCCTACCGTTATCAGAATAAAAGCAGGACTTGTGTTGTTGCAAAAGGTTAAAAGTCTTTCTCCCTCTGTCTTTGAGCAAAGCTTATTCTGATATAGGGAAACAGCAGATTTTGTACCCATAGGATATCCGGAAATCAAGCCTAAAACGACGGTGCCGGCACAGCTTTTGTTGAGATTAAAAAGCTTCATTAAAGGCTGTAAAGCCTTTGAAAAGCTATTGAGAATACCGCTGTTTATCATAACGCAGGATATTACCATAAAAGGAAAAATAGAAGGAATAACGGCATTTAAGGAAAGCTCAATTCCTGTTCTTGCACTATCTGCACTTTGAGATGGAAAAATAAGTATACCCATAGCTGTAAACAAAACTAAAAGAGAAAATAAACGTCTTGAATAATTTTTCATATTTCTCACCCTGTAAAAGTATATTCCCATAGGTTATTTTAATTGACCTTTATGAATAAAATAAAAACGGTGGTGAAAAAAATGAAAGAAAACTCAAAAATCAGTAAAATAGCCAGAGCTATGGACCTGCCTGCCGACGTGTTGAAAACAACACCGCATATAGAAATTTCGGGAAATAATGAAATACTTGCCCAAGGGTATTTAGGAATACTTTCCTTTGATACTGAGCAAATAACCTTAAGCGCAGGTAAATATTCCTTAAAGATAAGCGGTTATAATCTTTTTATAAGGAATTTTACTGTCGATGCCGTTTTGATTTCGGGGACAGTTACCCATCTTGAATTTATTTAAAGGGGGACAGGGCATAGGTATTATACTGCCTTTTGCTGTTTTAAATTGCTTTTTATAAAATTTATAAATATGCTTTTCGGATATGTAATAATAGATGTTTTTGACGGCTTCCCCGAAAGGTTTGTAAATCTGCTTTCAAGCTCAAATATAAACACTTGGGGAATTGCCCGTACAAAAGACAAAAAAATACGGCTTCGTATACGTTGCTCACATCTTAAGAAGATACGCCATTTTGCATTTGTTACAAAGGTTAAAGTGAAAATTGTAAAGAAATGCGGATTTCCTTTTTTGATTTACAGATACCGTAAAAGATACGGCATTGTGGTTGGCGCAGTTTTGTTTTTAATCCTTCTTTTTTTGCCCACATTTTTTGTTTGGGATATCGAGGTTACGGGAGTAGATGCAACGACAGCTCAAATGATAGAACAGACAATATATGATGACGGAATAAAGATAGGTGCTCCCACCTTTTCTCTTGACAGACGCACAGCTCAATTACATATATTAAAGGAGCATAAAGATATTGTCTGGACAAAAATATCAATAAACGGAAGCCGTGTAACAGTGGCAACGGCAACGGCGACACAGCAGCCGCCTATGATTGATAAAGATAAGGCCTGTAACATAGTGGCATTGAAGGACGGACTTATAACATCAATAGACGTATTGGAAGGTACGAAAATAGTTAAAAAAGGGGATACAGTTTTAAAAGGGGAGCTTTTGGTAAGCGGTATAGTAGATGCTAAAAATGACGGAGTTAAATACGTTCATTCCCTTGCACAAATTAAGGCTGATACGCTTACGGTAATAAGCGCTCAAATGCCTTTAAGCTATACTACGCAAATAGCTACGGGAAATAAATATAACCGTTACAGCTTGCTTTTTCTCGATAAAAATTTACCGCTTTATATAAAGGATAAAATTAAATATTTATCCTACGACAGCTTTGAAGACGATAGGTTTCTTTCTTTTTTTGATAATTTTTATTTCCCGTTAGGAATAAAAAAACAGCAAATTTTTGAAACACAAAAGCAAGAAATTTCTTTTACAAATGAACAGGCAGAAAAAGCAGCTCTCGAAATGCTTTTTCAAAAAGAAAAGCTTGCCTTAAACGGAGTTGAAATTAAAGACAGACAAATAGAGGTTGTAATTAAAGATAATGCTGTTGTTGCAACAGGAACATATCTTTGCAGCGAGCAAATAGGCTTAAAGGTTATTATTGAATAGGGGTTTTTATTATGTCTTTAATGTTTTTTGGATTGGATATTTCAACTTTTTTTCAGTTTATTTTATATATAAGCTCTCCTGCTTCTTTTCCTAAGCCTTTGACAAGTGCAGAGGAAAAGCACTATATTCAGCTTTTGAAAAACAAGGATGAGCAGGCAAGAAATGTGCTTATTGAAAGAAATTTAAGGCTTGTGGCGCACGTTATAAAAAAGTATCACGGCTCCTGTCCCGAGCACGAACAGGAGGACCTTATTTCCATAGGTACTATAGGACTTATAAAAGCAATAGACTCCTTTGATTGCGATAAAGGTGCAAGGCTTGCAACCTATGCGGCGAAATGTATTGAAAACGAAATACTTATGCATTTTCGCAACCTGAAAAAGACATCTTCCGAAATTTCTATAAACGACCCGATAGATACTGATAAAAACGGAAACACTCTTACTCTTATAGATATAATTGCCGAGGAAGATAATATAATTGACAGTATAGATACTAAAATAAAGTTAGAGCGTCTTTCAAAAATTCTTGATAAAACCTTAACTCAGCGGGAAAAAACTATAATAATTTTACGCTACGGACTATGCTTTATGCGACCTCTCACCCAAAGAGAAACTGCTGTTAAAATAGGAATTTCCCGTTCCTATGTTTCAAGAATAGAAAAAGCAGCGTTAAAGAAATTGCATAATGCAATAAATAACGCAGTTGATTAAGGAGGGTTTTTTTATGAAAATCGTATTATTTAAAAAAAACAGGATGCTGTTAATGTTCGGAATAGTTATAGCTTACTGTACTGTTATGCTCACTGCTTTCGGAGGCTTTTCGAATTTTAAAGCAGTATTAGCGCCTAAAAAAGAACTGCCCATATACTGCGTTCAGACAGAGGAGAAAAAAGCATCACTTACCTTCGATGCCGCCTGGGGAAACGAAGATACTCAGCAGCTTATTGATATTTTAGGCAAATACAATGTAAAAGCAACATTTTTTGTAGTGGGTGAATGGGTAGATAAATTTCCTGAATCAGTAAAGGCTTTGCACGATGCGGGCCACGAAATTATGAACCACAGCAACAATCACAAGCATATGCCACAGCTTTCGGCAGAGGAAATAAAAAAAGACATAGACGAATGTAACAGTAAAATACAAAAGGTTACAGGTGTAACGCCCATTCTTTTCAGACCGCCTTACGGCGATTACAGCGACAGAGTTATAACAACTCTGAGAGATATGAAAATGTATACAATTCAATGGGATGTTGACAGTCTTGACTGGATGGATAAAACAGCAGATTACATAGTTAACAGAGTTACGACAAAAGTAAAAAACGGCTCAATAGTTCTTTTTCACAATGCCGCAAAAAATACCCCCGAAGCCTTGCCGAGAATAATAGAAAAGCTTCAAAGTGACGGCTATAGCTTAATAAAAGTTTCGGAGATTATCTATAAAGATAATTATGAAATAATCCACGACGGAACGCAGTGCAAAATATCGTAACGATATTTTGCAACGATATAAATCCCTTACGGGATTTGCGATATACACCTTTGGTGTGCGATATGTGTAAACACGCGATATGCCCTACGGGCGTGAAAAGGGATTTATATCATATCGCATTTACCGCAAGGTAAATATATCGCTTTTGAAAATCAAAAATATCACATTGCGTAGCAATATATCGCAAAAAAAGACGGCATCAGCCGTCTTTTTGAGGTAATAGGTGATATAAGCGCCTTCGGTACGAAGATAAACAGGCAATAGAACTGTCTATTTATATTTTTATCAGCCGCAAAAAACATATAACGTGTTGCTACTTGAAAACATCATATTTTTAGATTTTGTTATTGCAAATTTGGTATTTCTGTTAATATTTGGATTCCATCTTGATTCAAAGGTAATAATACGGTTGCCGGTTTTGTTTTCAAATACACCCTCATATGTTGCAACATAGTCTTTATCTGCATACAAAATTCCATTGCCGCCGCGTTCATCGTTGGTATAAAACTGTTCTGCATTACATGATTTAGGATTGAATTTGAAACTGTTCCAGTAAACATATCCATCGAGCAAAATCATTTTACGTGAATTATAATTCAGAAATCCGTAGTTTGGAACACCAAAAGGAACGGTATCAAAAACATCTATTTGCTCTAATGTTTCAATATTATAGTAAAATAATTTACAGCCTGTTAAGTTCGTTTCTGCAATATATAACGTAGCGTTATCTTCATCTACTAAAACTGCAGGCTCATAAAATCCAAGCATCTCATCCCAATTACCTATGCTACCGATTTTTCCGAGAACATATTCTTTGCTTTTAGTTGTGATATCGTATCTCCATATAAGCTGTTCTCTCTCTTCTCCCGCATAAAAAATAATATTTTTATAAACATCAAAGGAAAAAACATTAAACAGTTCTTCGATACTTCTTAAAGCTTTAAAATCAGCCTTGCTATAAACATTTATGCAATTTAGTTCGGGAAAAGAAATCCATAATTCGTCGCCGTACATATGAAGCTCAGCGGGTCTTCCCGGTAAAGAATGAGAATAAACAACTTTTCCTGTATTTCCGTCATATAAATTTATCTGATTTTTATTTCTACAAATTATATAAATTAAATCTTCGTCAGCCATATAGTCCACCATTACTCCGGGTAAATCAAACGAGTAATAAGGTACTTGATTTTTTAAATCTAAAATAGAATTTGTAAGTCCGTTGCCAAAATTCGGCTTGGTTTTTTCTGTTACTGTTGGTTGAGTATTGCTTGAAGATTGCTGAACCGAAGAAGAAGGCTGTTTTGAAGAACTGTCGATATTAGAAACAGTACTACTCATGTTATTCGAAGCTTCTGTAGCTACATCAGATGAAATAGATTCAGAAGATGTTATTATGGTTCCTTCTGAAGATATAATAGATATATCTGAGGTTATGTCAGAGCTAACGGTTGTATCCTTCAAAGAATTGCAACAGGAAAAACAGAGCAGAATTGCAATAACCATAATAACAGAAATATTTTTTTTCATTTTTCAAATACCTCCTTAAACAGTATTTGTATGATATTTTTATTATATCATAGATTATCTTAAAAGTAAAGTTGTTCAAAAACTTATACAAAAATTTGTGCTTGCCTTGAACACCGCATTTCTTCTTTATTCATTAATCTTTATTATTTATTCTTTAAAACAAAAAAAGACGGCGAGTGGCCGTCTTTTTGAGGTAATAAGTAAGAGTAAAGAAGTATGGTACAATTATGTATCTATTTCTGTATTTGTGTTGGTTCTTGTGTCTGTGCTTGTGACGGTTTTTGCATTTGCGGCTGTATCGGTTTCTGTGGCTGTTTTAAGCTTTTTCTGCCTGCAATAATATCAGAATTTTCTATCAGACGACCAAAGCCATATAGGAAGAACGAATTTAACCATGAGAGCAAAGAACCAAACACTGATAGCAATATACCATAAACAGCAAGAAGAGGAGATACCTCTTCGGAAATGAATGCAACAAGTATATAAATTAGTCCGATTAAAACTGATAAAACTATACCAGCCACACATATAACTTTTGCTAAAGTCATTATTTTGCTTCCAATATTTTTAAACATAAAAAAACTCCTTAAATAAAAATTTGTGCAAACAAAGTTATACAAAAAATGCGTAACTTTGTTTTGCACATTACGTTAATGTGACGTAATAATATCATAAAATTATGATATTGTCAATACGTTAATACGACGTATTGGAGAGATACTAAAGTTATGAAAAAGATTTGTTATTACAATAATAAAAATATTATTTCGGAAAAACTTAAAATATTAAGAGAAGAAAAAGGTTTATCGCAAAGTAATTTAGCTGCTAAATTACAAACAATGAACGTTAATATTGACCAGCAAATGATTAGTAAAATCGAAAAAAACAATCGTCAGGTTACTGATTATGAGTTAGCCTGCATATGTAAATGTTTATCAGTAACACCAAACGATTTACTTGATTTTTCAAAATAAAATTATAGCTTTTGTTGTAATCCCCATGGCTTAAATCGGTATTTGTTTTCATATACTTAGTGTATAGGCATAGGGATTGACAAAAAGAGCGGGCTTTGGTATAATGCTTTCCGGGGTAAACATTAACCCTGATCGACAACATAAGACTTTAGGGCGGAGTGAAAATCTCCACCGGCGGTGAAGCGTCTGCAAGGTTGTATGACGATAAGTCCGAGAGAGCGTTTTGCTTTGAATTGGTGAAATTCCAATACCGACGGTAAGTTTACATAATGTGAACAAGTCCGGATGAAGAAGTCAGGAGAAATTCCTGAAATATCCCTCAAGACTAAGCTTTTGCTGTCGAGGAAAAATTTATTTCAGGAGGGACATTAAATGTCATCTAAAAAAATCAGTATCAAAAAAATCGTTTATGCGGCTATCCTAATTGCAATTGCGGAAATTCTTATGCTCTTTGAATTTTTCATATTGCCATCGTATAATTTTTTGAAATTTGACTTTTCAAATGTTGCAGTTATGGTAGGCGGATATATTTTAGGACCTGTTTATGCAATTATAATTCTCATAGGAAAATGTCTTTTGCATATTCCTTTAGGTAAAAGTGGTCCGATAGGCGAGCTTGCAGATTTTATAACGGGCTTATTTTTTATTCTTCCCATGTGCATAATATATCTGAAGAAAAAAACACAGCTTTGGACTATAATAGGCTTAGCAATAGGAATTGTACTTTTAATTCCCACAGCGCTTTTTGCTAACAAATTTATTCTTTTGCCTGTATATATGCCTGCAATGACTGAAGCAGCAGCCTTTAAAGCGTATGCTTTGGGCGGTTTGATTCCTTTTAATTTCCTGAAAGGCGTTATTATTTCAGTTGTTTATTTCTCGGTAATTAAGATTATAAAAAGGGTTAACATTATAAAAGCTATATCATAAGGAGTTTTTAATATATGGCACAGGCAATAGGAAGGTTTTTCTCTGAAATTTTAGGAAAGCACGTATCTGTTTTTATATGCGCTATGCTGCCCGTAGTGGAGCTTAGAGGCGCTATACCCTTGGCGAGAGTTTTTGATTTACAGTGGCTTGAAGCATTTATCGTAAGCTTTTTTGGAAACCTTCTTCCTATTCCCTTTATATTGTTGTTTTTTACTGCTTTTCTTAAGTTTTTGAAGAAATTCAAATTCTGTGGCGGAATAGTTAATTTTCTGGAAAGAAAAGTTGAGAAAGCAACTAAGGATAGAGAGAATATTACCTTTTGGGGTCTTGTTTTTTTTGTTGCAATTCCTTTGCCGGGCACAGGTGGTTGGACGGGTGCTATGGCAGCTTCATTTTTGAAAATTCCATTTTGGAAAGCTGTTACAGCAGTTGCTTTAGGAATTCTTTTTGCTGATATAATAGTTACAATTATTGTTTACGGCGGCGTTACAGCACTGTCATTTTTAGTATAATTATATGAAAGGGCAAAGCTTTATACAGCTTTGTTTTTCTTAAGATTTATGGCTTGTTTTAATCCTGTTGATTATATAAATTCTAAATTGGTTTTTGGCTCTAAGCCGGGACTTGAACGCATAACCTGTCTTTTGGAAAGATTGGGAAATCCGCAGAAAGACTTGAAGTTTATACATATTGCTGGTACTAACGGAAAAGGCTCAACTGCCAGCTATATTGCAGAAATTTTAAAGGAGCAGGGTCTTAAAACAGGACTTTATATTTCTCCTTATGTCAATCGCTTTGAAGAGCGTATAAGTATCGACGGACAGTTTATTTCATATGAGGATTTAAAGCAGGTTACTGAGTATGTAAAACCTTTTTGCGAGGAACTTGCAGAAAGTCCCACAGAGTTTGAGCTTATTACTGCTATTGCTTTTTTATATTTTAAAAATAAGGGCTGCGATGTTGTTGTTCTGGAAACAGGCTTAGGCGGTCGCTTTGATGCAACCAATGTAATTGAAAAGCCTCTTATGAGCGTTATAGCCTCTATCTCCTTTGACCATATGCAGTATTTAGGGGATACGCTTTCTAAAATAGCCTTTGAAAAGTGCGGTATTATTAAAGAAAATGCGCCTGCAGTATGTTATCCTTTACAAGATGAAGAAGCATTACAGGTTATAAAGCAACAGGCAGAAAACAAAAAAAGTAAGCTTTTTATTCCCGACATTGAAGAGCTTGAAATTATAAGCTCGTCAATTGAGGGTAATGATATTGTATATAAGGGAATGTCAATTCATATTCCTTTAGCGGGTAAGCATCAGATTTATAACTGTATAACGGCTATTGAAGCAGTTATGAGAGTATTTGAAAATATTTCTCCAGAAACAATAATAAAGGGAATAAAAAATACAAAATTCCCCGCCCGTCTGGAAATAATAAAAAAAGAGCCTCTTATAATTATTGATGGGGCTCACAATGCAGACGGAATAGAAAACTTAAGAAATAATATTCTAAGCTTGCTAAAGGGTAAAAAAATAACTGTAATTATGGGTATGCTTCTTGATAAGGGCTACGAAAATGCAGTTAAAAAAATAGCGCCCTTGAGCAACACCTTTATAGCAATTACTCCTAAAAATCCCCGTGCGGCAGATTCGTCTTTGCTTGTTGAAACGGCACAGGGACTTTGCAAAAAAACTATAGATGCAAAAACAGCTGAGCAAGCGGCAAAGCAAGCTGTTGAAGAATTAAAAAATAACGATGTTATTATAGTATGCGGCTCTCTTTATATAGCCGGAGAGATGAAGCAAGAGCTTCTAAAAATCTTATAGGTTTTCAGGGAAAACAAAAGAAAGGGGACGGCAGAAAAATAATTTTCTGTCGGAGCGCTTATTATGGAAACTCAAAACAAAAAAATCAGATTTACAAGTCAGCAAAAAAAGAACTATCTTATGTCTTTTCTTATTTCAATAGCTGTATTGATAGTTGTTTTTGTTATAATTCTCGTTGTTCAGTTTTTCTCAAGTGCAAACACTACAAAGGCGCTTGAGCTTATCAAACAGGGCGACACATATTATGACGAGGCAGACTATGAAGCAGCCATTGAATATTATACAAAGGCTATGAACGCCGATAAAAAGAACATTGATGCAAGAATAAAGCTTGCGCATACCTACGAGCTTAATTCTCAATCCGATGCTGCAATTGAACTGATTTTAAAAAGCGTTGAGGATGCACCGGGAAGCTATGCATATTATGAATATGCAATTCAGTTTTATGTACGCTCGGGCGATTTTGAAAAGGCTTTGAATTTTATAGATACAATAAAGCACCCTCCCGTTCTTTTAAAGCTAAATCAATCACGTCCCGGCAATATATCTCTTGACCCGCAGGCAGGCTCATATAATAACTTTGTTACGGTTAGTGTTTTTTCTGATTCTGATACAAAGGTTTATTATACTACTGACGGCACAACCCCGAATGCAAGCTCAAACGTATATGAAAAGCCAATTACCGTAGATACTGAAAAAATGACAATTAAGCTTATAGGAATTAACACTACAACAAACCTTATAAGCGCACCTATAACCGCTGTTTATAATATTTATAACGATGCACAGACCTATACTTTTATGGACAGCAAAATTGAACAGATTGTAAGAGCAACTCTCAAAAAGCCTACAGACCAGATAACCTATAAAGAAATAGCGTCAATAGTTGAGCTTAGCAATATTGATGAGGACGGAAACGCTATTGAAGGCTATATAAGAAACCTTTCAGACCTTGAGGTTATGAGCTCGCTTTCAAGCATAAATTTTGTAAATGAAGCGGCACTTGCTAATTTCAATGTTTTTGAATCCTTGCAGTCCTTGCGCTCTCTTACTCTTACTAACTGCGCAATAGACAATAACGATTTCCAACAGATAACACAGGCTAAATCTTTGGAGATAATAAAGCTTGACAATAATCAGATTACTGATATATCTTCGCTTGTATCTCTTGATAATCTTCAGCATCTGAGCCTTTCTTCAAATCAGATAAGCGACTTATCTCCTTTAGAGGTTATAACAAGCATTAAAACCTTGAATTTGTCATCAAATAAGATAAATAATATTGAGGCTTTAAGCGGTTTTTCAGCTTTGAGCACCTTGAATTTAGCATCGAATGAGCTGACAGATATTTCACCTGTTTTTGAGCTTGTAAATTTAAAAGAGCTTGATGCTTCCGAAAATCAGATATCCGACATTTCCGGAATAAAATCAATGAAGGGCCTTAAAAAGCTTGTTTTGTCCGCTAATCCCTTGGAAAATCTTTCGCCTTTAGAGGATTTTAACACCTTGGAACAGCTTGAGTTGGCAAAAAATAATATTTCAGACCTTTCCTCATTGGAAGGCTTACAGCTTAAAAAGCTTATTCTCACTAACTGTAATATAACCAATATAAGCTCTTTAGGATATCTTACCAAGCTTGAATATCTTGATTTGAAAAATACTACTACCGATACAAACATTATCCCTTATATAAACAATATAGTTGACATAACACCTCTTTCAAAGCTTAAAAATCTTCAGGTACTTATGCTCAATATGAACCAGAATCTTGTGGATATTTCTGCTTTGACCAAGTGTACATCTCTTAAAAATCTGTACTTGATAAAGTGCAGTAAGGTAAACGACGAGGACTTTAGGGATAAAAACCATATAAACATATATAAATAAAATATAAAAGTAAGCTTCAGGATTTTTAAAAAAGTATCTTAAGGCTTACTTTTTTTGTTGCACTTTTTTTAGAATAGTGATATACTTAGAAAAACATCTTGAAGGGAAAAATAAAATGAAAATTATAATTTCAGGCTGCGGAAAAATAGGAATGACAATACTGCAAAGTCTTGTGGAAGAGGGACACGATATAACAGCTCTTGATATAGACGATGCAGTTATTGATGAAATAACGAATATATATGATGTAATGGGAGTATGCGGAAACTGTACCGACTGCGAAACTCTCAAAGAAGCACGCATTGATACAGCTGACCTTTTTGTTGCTGTAACAGGCTCTGACGAAATCAATATGCTTGCTTGCTTTTTGTCAAAGCGTATGGGCGCAAAGCATACAATAGCAAGAATAAGAAACCCCGAATACAATTACAGCAGTCTTGTTTTCTTACGCCAGCAGCTTGATCTTTCTATGGCGATAAATCCCGAATTGCTTGCGGCACAGGAAATTTATAATATATTAAAATTTCCCTCTGCGGTAAAAATAGAATCATTTTCAAGACGTGATTTTGAAATGATAGAAATCCGTCTTAAGCAGGATTCTTTGCTTGACGGAATGAATCTTATAACTATGCGTGAAAAATATAAAGCAAAGGTGCTTGTATGCGCAGTTCAAAGAGATGACGAGGTATTTATCCCCAACGGTAATTTTGTGCTTAAGGGCGGAGATAAATTAGGAATAACAGCTACACAGGCAGAGTTTGTTAAATTTTTCAAGGCGCTTAACGTTTATCAGAGAGAGGCCAAGGATGTAATGATTTTAGGGGGCAGCCGTACTGCATACTATCTTGCAAAAATGCTTGCAAACGGCGGTAACGATGTAAAGATAATTGACCGTGACCCCGAAATATGTCAGCGCTTTTCAGAGGATATTCCAAAGGCTACTGTTATTGTAGGCGACGGTGCGCATCAGGAATTGCTGATTGAAGAGGGAATAAAGGAAACAGAAGCTTTTGTTTCTTTGACAGGAATAGACGAGGAAAATATTCTTATGTCAGTTTTTGCTTCTTCTTTAGATGTGCCGAAGGTTATATCTAAGGTCAATAGAGACGAGCTTTACGACCTTGCTGAAAATCTCGGTCTTGATACGGTTATTTCTCCAAAGAAAATTATATCGGATGTCCTTGTCAGATATGTCAGAGCTCTTAATAACTCCTTTGACAGTAGTAACATTGAAACATTATATCATCTTATGGACGAAACAACAGAGGCTATTGAATTCAGAGTATCTGCTGAATTTGAGCATCTTAATATTCCCATCAAGGATTTAGGATTAAAAGACAATATAATTATTGCGGGAATTATCAGAGAGCGCAAGCCTATAATACCAATAGGTGACGATGTTATTATGGCAAATGACAGAGTTATTGTTATAGCAGCGGGCAGACGCTTGCAGGAGCTTTCTGAAATTATTAAAAAAGGATAAATTTAAATGAATTATAAAATGATAATACATACCACAGGTAAAATTGTCGGTATAGAGGCAGTATGCTTACTGTTATCTGCACTTGTGTCCCTTATTTATATGGAAGGCAGCGGAATATGGCTTTTGGTATCTGCGGTTATTTGTGCATTTGTATTTTTTGCTTCTCTTCTTTTTAAACCTAAGGATGAGGTATTTTTTGCCAAGGAAGGACTGATTACTGTTGCTCTTTCCTGGGTAGTTTTATCATTTTTAGGTGCATTGCCCTTTTATTTCAGCGGAGAAATCCCCGGCTTTATAAACTGTTTTTTTGAAACGGCAAGCGGACTTACAACTACGGGAGCAACTATTGTTGAAAATGTTGAAATTTTAAGTAAAGGCATTTTGTTTTGGAGAAGCTTTACTCATTGGATAGGCGGTATGGGAGTGCTGGTGCTTGTTATGGCTATTGCACCATCAGCTTCAGGACGTTCTATTCATATGCTTCGTGCCGAAATGCCCGGACCTGTTATAGATAAGCTTGTGCCCAGAGCAAAGTCTACAGCGAGAATTTTATATATAATCTATATAGTACTTACTTTGTCATTGGCGGTTTTGCTTTTATGCGGAGGAATGTCTGTTTATGAAAGTATAGTACACGCCCTTGCTACTGCGGGTACAGGCGGCTTTGGTATAAAGGCAGACAGTATAGCTTCATACAGTCCGTATATTCAGTGGGTAATCACTGTATTTATGGCAATTTTCGGAATAAACTTTAACCTTTTTTATTTTATAATTGCAGGCAAGGTCTTAACTGCTTTAAAGAGCAGAGAACTTTGGATATATTTAGGAATAATTACAACCTCAGTCATAATTATATTCTTTAATATTTTGCCTCAGTATCAGTCAGGCAGTCACGCTGTACGTGACTCAGCCTTTCAGGTTGCGGCGATTATAAGTACAACAGGATATACAACAGCTGATTTTAACGCTTGGCCTGTTTTCTCTAAAGCAATACTGCTTATGCTTATGTTTTTGGGCGGTTGTGCAGGCTCTACGGCAGGAGGACTTAAGGTTTCCCGTTTTGTTGTATTGTGTAAGGGTATAAACAATAGAATTAAACATATATTGCATCCCAGAACAGTAAAATCAATTCGCTTTGAGGGTAAGATAGTAGACGAAGAGATGATGACAGGTGTCTGGTCATATTTTGCAATATATTGCTTATGTATAGTTGCGCTGTTTCTGATTTTATGTCTTGAACCTTTTGATATAGAAACTAATCTTTCAGCGGCGGTATCTACATTTAACAATATAGGTCCTGCCCTTGGAAAAGCGGCTGTTAATTACAATGCGTATTCGGGCTTTTCTAAGCTGTGTATGACCTTTGCTATGATGCTTGGCCGTCTTGAAATTTATCCTTTGCTTATTCTGTTTATGCCTGCTACCTGGACAAGAAAATAAAATTATATGAGAAAAAGCAAGGTTTAGCTGAAAAATATACAACTAAAGCTAAAAAAGTGTAAATTCTATTAAAAAATAATGATTTTTTGTATACAAATTATTGACTAAAAAAAATAATATGATATACTAAACGTAGTATATAATGATGTACATATACGTATTTTTAGTAATTAATAATTAGCAAAAAGCTAATGTTTAGGAGGATTTTTATGAAAAAGAAAACTACTTTTGCACTATTTTTCGGTAACCGTGGATTTATGCCCGGAGAGCTTATTTTAGGCGCTCGTAAGGATATGATAAAAGCGGTTACAGATGCAGGCTATGACTATATAGCTATGGACGAAGATGCTACTCGTTACGGAGCAGTAGAAACAAGAGATGAAGGCCTTCTTTATCACGATTGGCTGAAATCTCATGAGGGCGAATATGACGGAGTTATTCTCTGTATGCCTATTTTCGTAGATGAAAACGGAGCTGTTACAGCTTTGCAGGATGCAGGCGTTCCGATTTTGATGCAAGCTTATCCCGATGAAATCGGCAAGATGGACTTTAAGCATCGCCGTGATGCTTACTGCGGTAAGTTCTCTGTTACTGATGTTTTCTATCAGTATAAGATTCCCTTTACCGTTCTGAAGCCCCACGTAGTACATCCCTTGACAGATGCTTTCCGTCAGAATTTAGACGATTTTGCGGCTATCTGCCGTGTAGTAGGCGGTATGAAGCGCTTTAATCTTGGCTGTATCGGTGCCCGTACAACTGCTTTCAAAACAGTTAGATTTGACGAGGTTACTCTTCAGCGTTACGGCATAAATGTAGAGTCCTTTGACCTTTCTGAATTAGTATTCAAGGTACAGCAGAAGGCTGATGACGATGCAGCAGTTTTAGCACGTATTAAGCATCTTGAAAATTATACCGATTTTTCACGTGTACCTATGTCAAACAAGCTTACACTTGCTAAAATCAGCGTAGTTATTGATGAATACATAGAAGAATATCATCTTGATGCTATCACATTACGTTGCTGGAACGAGATGGAAACTATTTTGCGTGTATGTCCTTGCGTGCTCATTTCAGAGCTCAATGACCGCGGTATAGTTTGCTCCTGTGAAATTGACCTTTGCTCAGCTATCTCTATGCGTGCTATGGCATTGGCTTCCGGTGAGCCCACAACTTGTCTTGACTGGAATAACAACTACGGTGAAGACGAAAATAAAGTTATCCTCTTCCATTGCGGTCCTGTTGCTCAGGGTCTTATGAAAGGAAAGGGAACAGTTACAGAGCATAAGATGTTTGCTAAAGGCGATCCCGGCAGCGGTTGGGGTACAAACGAAGGCAGAATCCGTGCTTTCGATATGACTTACTCTAACTGTCTGACAGAGGACGGCAAGCTTACAATATATGCAAGCGAAGGTAAGTTTACAGATGATGAAATAGAAGCTGCTTTCTTTGGTTGCGGCGGCGTAGCTGAGATTGATGATTTACAGAATAAGCTTATAAAGCTTGCTCGTGGCGGCTTTAAGCATCATACTACTGTTGGTGTAGGTCATATGCAGGAAGTTTTGGAAGAAGCATTTGGCACATATCTTAAATATAACGTAGTGAAGATTTAAGGAGAAAAAAATGAGTATCATTCGTGACAGACAAGAAGTTTTAGATATATATAAGGCTGCCGGTGAAAAGGGCTGGGTACTTCCTTGTGTTTGCACCGAAAATTTAACTACTAATGAAGCAATTCTTACAGCCGCAGAAGAATTCAGAAAAGATCACGGCTTAGATAAATTACCTATTATTGTGGCAATAACCTGCCGCTATGACCATCGTAGCCAGGCTACTAACTATACCAATACAGGTTGCTGTGATACAGGTCTTAAGCTGTTTACTGAGGAAATGAAAGTATTGGCTGATAAGGGCGGTATTTTTGAGAACTTACAGGTAATGCTTCATCTTGACCATATACAGCACGATTTGGACGCTGTTTTATTAGAGAGCGACCTTACAGATTATGCTTCAATTATGTACGATGCTTCTAATCTTCCTTTAGAAGAAAATATCCGCAAGACCGCTGAATTCGTTAAAAAGCGCGGACACGAAATTGTTATAGAAGGCGCTTGTGACGAAATAGTAGATGCAGGAGGCGGAGCGTGCAATAACCTGACAACACCTGAAGATGCACGCCGTTTCATAGACGAAACAGGAGTAGACCTTGTAGTGTGCAATCTTGGTACAGAGCATCGTGCTTCCGGTAAGGATTTGCAGTATCACGGTGAAGTAAGCCGAGAAATCAAAAAGGTTATAGGCGAGCATATCGTTCTTCACGGAACATCTTCTGTTCCCAATGATCAGGTGGCAAATCTTTATAATGACGGTGTGTGCAAGGTTAATGTTTGGACAGCTTTGGAGCGTGATTCCTCACCTTATCTGTTTGACCAGATGGTACGTAATGCACGCAAGGTTGCAAATAAAGCTACTGTTGATAAATTAGTGGCTGACGGCTACCTTACAGAAAAAGCAAATCCAGACGAGCCTGCTAATCTTGGATATTTTACAACAGCTTATCGTCAGAACATAATTTTTGAGCAAATGAAAAAAGATGTCAGAGCATATCTTGATATGTGGTATTCAATAAAATAAAATGACAAAAACGTCTGTTGATTTTTAAATTGACAGACGTTTTTATATAATAAATTGGTTGATAATTCAAAAATTATATGGTATAATTATTTGAGAATATTATTAATCAGAGGTAAAAATGAAAATTACAAATGACATTAAATATATCGGAGTTAATGACCATATAATTGACTTGTTTGAAGGTCAGTATGAAGTGCCTAACGGAATGGCGTATAATTCATATGCTATAATAGATGAAAAAATTGCAATTATAGATACTGTTTCCGCAGGCTTTACTGATGAATGGCTCAATAATATTAAAAATGCGCTTTCGGAAAGAAAGCCCGATTATCTTATAATTCAGCATATGGAGCCTGACCATTCTTCAAATATTATTAGCCTTATAAACGCTTATCCCGATGTGAAGGTTGTTGCATCTTCTAAATCTTTTGTAATGATGAAAAATTTTTTCGGGATAGATTTTGAAGAAAATAAAATAGTTGTAGGTGAAGGAGATACCCTTTCTTTAGGAAAGCATAATATAAGCTTTGTAACAGCGCCTATGGTGCATTGGCCCGAGGTTATTGTAAGCTATGACAGTACCGATAAGGTTTTGTTTTCAGCTGACGCTTTCGGAAAATTCGGAGCTTTGGATATTGAAGAGGATTGGGCTTGCGAAGCAAGGCGTTACTATATAGGAATAGTAGGTAAATACGGTGTTCAGGTGCAAAACCTGTTAAAAAAAGCAGCGGCTTTGGATATCGAGATTATTTGCCCCTTGCACGGTCCTGTAATCAGCGAGAATTTAGAATATTATTTTAATTTATATAATATATGGTCAAGCTATCAGCCCGAAGAAGAGGGAATTGTAATTTCATATACCTCAATTTATGGGAATACTAAAAAGGCAGTTATGTATCTTGCAGAAAAATTAAAGGAAAACGGCTGTCCTAAGGTAGTAATAAATGATTTGGCACGCTGTGATATGGCAGAAGCTGTAGAGGATGCTTTCAGATACAGCAAAATAGTTCTTGCAACCACTACCTATAATGCAGAGATTTTCCCTTTTATGCGTGAATTTATCAATCATTTAACAGAACGTAATTTCAGTAACCGTACAGTAGCTTTAATTGAAAACGGAAGTTGGGCGCCTATTGCGGCGAAGGTGATGAAGGATATGCTTGAAAAAAGCAAAAATATAACCTTTTCCGATACAACTGTGAAAATTGTTTCAAGTCTTAATGAAGAAAGTCTTGCTCAGCTTGACGCTCTTGCACAAGAGCTTAGCAAGTAATATATTTTAAAAGGAGGAAAATAAAATGAAAAAGTATGTATGCGATGTATGCGGCTGGGTTTATGACGAAGCGGCAGGCGATCCCGATAACGGTATTGCACCGGGCACAAAATTTGAAGATCTTCCCGATGATTTTGTATGTCCTCTTTGCGGAGTAGGCAAAGACAGCTTCAGCGAGCAATAAGAAATGGTAAAAGGGGCTGTAAAAAAAACGAAAAAGTTTTTTTACAGCCTCATTTTTAGGGGATAGGAAAAAATGTGCAGAATCTGTCAATTTTGCGCCGACAAAGCCTTGTCGGCGGTTACCCGACGGCGTACAGAGGTACTCCGAGGGCGAAATTGGCAGATAGCAAAAAACGTATATTTATTAGAAGAATTATCAAAAAGATGTTTTTCTATTAATTTTTGCTCTTTTTTTCATAAAAAGATGGTATATGGTTACTTTATTTACTTGTTTTATGCGCTCTGCGCTTTTTTTACAGCCCCTTTTGAAAGGATGTTTTTTATATGAGCTTAGTGCTGTTAACTGCTTTCGGAGTAGGCGGAGCAACAATAATAGGTGCTTTAATAGGATTTATTTTTAAAAAAGTATCTCATAAATTTTCGGATATTGTATTATCCTTTGCCGCAGGCGTTATGCTTGCCGCAGCAGTGTTGGGACTTATTTTACCATCATTGGAATACGGCGGAAAATACGGAATACTTATTACAGTTGTCGGAATTTTTGTGGGTGCAGTTTGCCTTAATCTTATAGATAAGTTAGTGCCTCACCTTCATAAGCTTATGGGAAGCGATACAGAAGCTCATAACAATACTAATTTAAGTAAGGTTCTTTTGTTTGTAACCGCTATTGCCATACATAACTTGCCCGAAGGAATTGCGGCAGGAGTAGGCTTTGGCTCAGAAAATTCTTCTCACGCACTTATTATTGCAGGCGGTATTGCTTTGCAAAATATTCCCGAAGGTATGGTAATTATCGGGCCTATGCTGGCGGCGGGAGTAACAACTAAGAAAACCTTTATATGTGCTATGATTACGGGACTTGTAGAGGTAGCAGGAACCTTGATAGGATATTTTGCAGTAAATATCGCATCAATAATTCTTCCTTTTGCCCTTGCCTTTGCAGGAGGCACAATGCTTTATATTATCAGCGATGAAATGATTCCCGAAACGCACGCACACGGAAACCAAAGAGGCGCTACTTACGCACTGCTTGTCGGCTTTTGTGTTATGCTGATAACAGATGTTTTATTAGGTTAAAAAAGTCCGAACTGAAAAAGTTCGGACTTTTTTATCAATTATTCTTCTGCAAATTCTGCTATGTAGGGTAAATTTCTGTAATATTCACCGCAGTCAAGACCGTAGCCGATAACGAAATAATCGGGAATGGTGAAGAGTACAATATCAGCTTCAAAATCAACAATTCTTCTTGAAGGCTTATCCAGCAGGGAAAGAACTTTTAAAGAAAGCGGATTTCGTGATTTTAAAAGCTTTACGACATCTTTTAAGGTTCTGCCTGTATCAATAATATCCTCTACTATTACAACGTGGTATTTGCTGATATCTCGGTCAAGGTCCATAGTTATTTTTACAATACCGGAGGAAACGGTGCCCTCGTAATAACTTTTTGCACACATAAAACCGATTTCACAGGGGACACTTACAGCTCGGCAAAGGTCAGCCATAAAAATAAAAGAGCCCTTTAATATACTTACTAACAGTATAGGGTTGCCGTCATAGATACTGTCTATCTTTTTTCCGGCTTCCTTTATCTTCTCATCAATTTCTTCCTTTGTTATAATAATCTTTTTAATTTTGCTGTTAAAATCTTCAACACTTTTAATATCTTTCATAATTGCGTTCCTGCCTTCTATATTGTAATGGTTTGGCGTCAAAAAGTATTTTTATTTACTTTTTCGACTAACTATAACCATTATTAGACATATTATACCATATATTTAGCTTTTATTCAATTGTTTTTTTAATTAATCAGAAATTCTAAAATAACTTTTTTTCGTTTTATACATATAATGTATATGTAAATAAAACGAGGTGAGATTATGAGAAAATTCAATAGCATTTTTTCTGTTTTCAGAAGGCCTGCAAACGCAGTAGCGTTTATAAACGGCAGTGAAGAATATCCCGATATAAAAGGCTTGGTGTTTTTTTATCAGATGCGAGAGGGCGTAATGGTGCGTGCTGAAATTTTTGGACTCCCTAAAGAAGCAGAGGTTTGTGACACACCCATATTTGCTTTTCATATTCACAGCGGCTCACAGTGTACAGGTGATGAAAACGATTTCTTTGCAGATACAAAGGGACATTACAATCCAAAGGATTGTCCGCATCCCTATCATGCAGGGGATATGCCATCGTTATTTAGCGTAAACGGTAAAGCAGTTTTGGCTTTTTTAACTGATAGATTTACAGTTAAAGAGATTTTGGAGAAAGCCGTAGTAATTCATTCGTCTACAGATGATTTTGCAACTCAGCCTTCCGGAAATGCCGGTAAAAAAATTGCTTGCGGAGTAATAAAACCCACAGCCAGATAAAAAGATGCACCGATTTTACATAAGAGATAAATCGGTGCATTTTTTAGATTTTTTTAAAAAGATAAACGAACAAATCATAGCTTGAAGCTAATGCCGCTATTATACATACAGTCCAACAAAGAGGAGTTCCAAAGGGTAAGGAAAGAAAATAGGGCACACTAAACAGAACAAGACCTGTTAATTTATTTAAATATGAATGACGGGAAGCGAATTGCTTGTATTTAACTGCAGATACGATATATGCAGAAACTCTGATAAGTAAGATTAAAGCAACAACTATCCAGATTTGTTTAGGAAGCTTTTCCCATAGTATAGGGAATATTTTTAACAGCATAACAGTATAAAACATTAAATCTGCAACACTGTCAAGCTTTGTACCGAATTTACTTACAGTATTTGTTTTTCTTGCAATAAATCCATCTAAAACATCAGTAACACCCGTTAACGTATATATAACAAAAAAAGGTGTTGTTAAAGGTGCAACGAATAACAGGAATATTGTTCCGATAATTCGCAGAGATGTAATGCAATTCGGAATATTGAAATTTTGACTTCTCATGATTTTTCTCATATCCAATATATTGTGATTTAAAGGATTGTCTTATTACATTATAGCACTTTAAAATACTATTTGCAACATAAATAAACATTATATTTTAAAAATAGATATATTCCATTCTTTTTCAGTTACTAAAGAAAGCTCTTTTAATTGCTCTATACGGCTGACACTCATAACAGGAATTGTATCGGGTTGTGCAAGTAAATAAGCAAGAGAAAGCATACTTATTGATATATTGTTTTTTTGACAAAGACAAATCAAATGGTTATACATTGACCCATTTTTGTCGGTAAGCCATTCCTTATTGCCAGAAAAATCTTCTGTATTATGCCAAAAACCGTCATAGACAGCGTTACATTGTTGAAGCTTTGAGAAAAAGCCGTGAGCAATAGAAGAATAGGGAAATAAGGAGAATTTATATTCAGCTTGTACTTCACGCAAGGCATTATCAGTTGCTATCATTTGTGTCGGCGGATAATAGTTTTCTGTTCCGTCCATAGCAAGACTCCATTCGTTTGATACCCCGACAAAATATTTGTCCCAATCCTTGCCTAAATATTCAATCGCTTCTTTAACACGGTGAGCTTTAAAGTTGGAAAAACCAAAACGTGAAGCTTTACCCTCATTTACTAAAGACACGCAAAAATCAACAATACTGCGAATGTCCAAAGCCTCGTTATCTCGGTGTAAAAGAATAATATGAAGCTTATCAAGTCCTAAAGCTGTTCTGCTTTCTTCTATGTCTTTTTTTAGAGAAATACTATCAACTCGGCTGATAGAAGGTGTTTCTAAGTCATAGTGGCAGGCTTTTGTTATAATAGTAGTATCGGTAATTTTTCTTTCTTTAAGCCAAGCACCTATAATTTTTTCAGAAGCATTGGTTTTGTCAACACCCCAACGTCCATATATATTTGCAGTGTCAAGAAGACGGCCGCCTAATTGATAATAAGCATCAAGAATATCAAAGGCAGCTTCTTTTGGCTTGCCTGTTAATCCCAATTCTCCCATAGAGCCTGTTCCGAGACAAACTCGGGAAAGGGGAGAAGGATAGGAACGGACAGTAATAGTTTTCATAAAAAGCCCTCGCTTTCTTTCTATGTATTATACCGCATTTTTAATATAAACTTCAAGTGTAAAAATAGCATTGAGAAAAGTAAAAATAAATGATATAATATATATAATAGACTGGCCGTATGAAATAAGGGGGAAAAATGATGAATAATTACGATAGAGAGGTTAAAGAACGCTGGGGCGACACCGTCGCATATCAGGAATATGAAAAGAAAACCGCAGCTTATACTACAGATAAATGGCAACGGGCAAACGATGGTCTTAATGAAATACTTGCAAAATTTGCCGAGTGCAAGAGAAGCGGACACACTGCTGACTCAATTGAAGCTCAGACTCTTGTAAAAGAAATGCAAAACTATATCACCGATAATTACTACCACTGTACTGGCGAAATTCTCGCAGGGCTCGGTCAAATGTATGTCGCCGACAAACGCTTTAAAAATAACATTGATAAACACGCCCCCGACACCGCAGAATTCATTTCCAAAGCAATAGAAATATATAGGAGGTAAATTTATATGCGTAAAGATTTTGGAGTAAAAACCTGGATGTATCCTATGCCCGTATTTATTGTTGCTGCTTATGATAAGAACGGCAAGCCGTGCTGTATGAACGCAGCTTGGGGCGGAACTTATGATACAAATCAGATAATGGTATGTCTTGCAGATGACCATAAGACTACAAAAAACATAATTGAAAGCGGTGCTTTTACGGTAAGTATTGCCGATGCAAAGCACGTTATAGAAGCTGATTACGTTGGTATTGTTTCGGGAAATAAAGTTTCTGATAAAATGGATAAAGCAGGTTTTACTACTGTGAAATCCGCCTTTGTAAATGCGCCTGTTATCAACGAATTTCCGATGACTGTTGAGTGTAAGCTGCTCAAATTCAACGAGGATGGTATCTGTATTGGTGAAATTGTAAATGTCAGCGCAGATGAAACGGTGTTGGGAACAGATGGACAAATCGACCCTGTAAAGCTTGAAGCAATTACATATGACCCTGTGCATCATACATATATTAAGCTTGGCGAAAAGGTCGGCAATGCTTTTTCTGACGGAAAGAAATTAAAATAATTGGGAGAAATACCGTGGAATATTCGTATATGATAGCGTATATACCGATAGTTATGATGTTTTTGATTATTTTCATAACACAGCGTAACGAAAAAACAGTTATAAAAAATATTTTGAATAAAAGAAAAAAGGATGATACTCAAATGTATGAATTAGCTCAGAAATTTTTGGGGAAGGAATGTATTATTTATACCTTTAATTCACAGCTTACAGGAATTATCAAAGAAGTTAACGAGGGCGGAATTCTTGTGGAAAAAGCAGGCGCCGATGAATTGATAAATTTTGATTTTATTGTTAGAATAAGAGAATATCCGAGAAATAAAAACGGTAAGAAAAAATCAGTTATTTTTGATTGATACGTCGAAAAATCTCATTAAATAATTATTGAAAAAATAAAAGCTTTGTATTATAATAGGCTCAAGAACAAAAGGAGTGGAAAAATATGTGTGAAATTAGATTTTTTATTTGTGAGCATTGCGGGAATTTAATAGGAATGATTCACGATGCAGGTGTTCCTATGATGTGCTGCGGCCAAAAAATGACAAAACTTGAAGCAGGCGTAGCAGAAGCAAGCCGTGAAAAGCATATTCCTGTTGTAAGTGTTTCAGAAAATACTGTAAATGTAGAGATAGGTGAAATAGAACATCCGATGACCAAAGAACACAGTATTCTTTGGGTATATTTGCAAACAGATAAGGGCGGTCAGCGTAAGTGCCTTGAAATAGGTAAAGCACCTAAGGTAAGCTTTGCTCTTGCCGATGAAAAGCCTGTTGCGGTATATGCTTACTGTAATTTGCACGGACTTTGGAAAGCAGATGTTGAAATAAAAGCTTGTGAATTGAAGCCTCTTAATACTTCATCAGTTGAAGATTATGTGGTATGTAAATGTAACAGCGTTAGCTATTTCGACATTTTGAATGAAATACAAAAGCACAACAATATAAATAATCTGTTAGGAATATTTGATGCTGTTAAAGAAACAACCCATTGTTCTTCAGGCTGCGGTGGCTGTTATGATAAAGTAATAGCTATTATTTCTGAAGCTATGTCAAATAAGTAATACTAAGTTGTTCAATTAAAAACCTGCGGTGTAAAAACTGCAGGTTTTTATACAAGAAAGAGGAAATTGAAATGTTTAATTTTAAAGATAAAATAGTTGTAATAACAGGCGGTGCCAGAGGAATAGGAAAATGCATCAAGGAACAGTTTGAAAAGGCGGGTGCCAAGGTCTGTATAATTGATATTCTTAGTAATGATTATTTTGTTGGTGATATTGCAGATAAGGAGATTTTGGAAAGCTTTGCAAGCAAGATAATTTCAGATTGTGGCAGAGTAGATTGCCTTATTAACAACGCTCCACCTAAAATGTGCGGCATAGAAGAGGGAAGCTACGAGGATTTTGAATATGCCTTAAAGGTAGGAGTAACAGCGCCGTTTTATCTTTCTAAGCTCTTTGCACCGTATTTTTCAAAAGGGGCAAGCATTGTCAATATTTCCTCCTCCCGTGACCGTATGAGTCAGCCTCAGACAGAGAGCTATACCTCTGCTAAAGGTGCTATCAGCGCCTTGACTCATGCACTTTCGGTAAGCTTTTCCGGTAGAGTGAGAGTTAATTCTATATCACCGGGCTGGATTGATAATGATTATAAAGCTTATGAAGGAGCTGATGCCGTACAACAGCCCGCAGGAAGAGTAGGAAATCCTTTGGATATTGCAAATATGGTGCTTTATCTGTGCTCTGATATGGCAGGCTTTATTACAGGTGAAAATATTTGCATTGACGGCGGAATGACAAAACAAATGATTTACCACGGAGATTGTGGCTGGATATTAAATAAATAAAAAATATCAAAAGCTGAGAAAACCCCCTCTATCCGATTATTTGGATAGAGGGGGTTTTGGAATTATTTTATAACCTTAACAAAAACGAGAACAGAAAGTATGATGCCGACAAGAGCATAAAGTCCCACTAACGAGCCAACAATTGAAAAGATAATGCCTATAAGCGGAATCTTTGCCAGAAGGCCAATTACAAAACCGCAGACAATATCGATCAAAACATATATAACGAGAGCCGTTATAAATGATTTGAGGTCAGTTGCTTTAAAAGCGTTGGGGAAAAATTTTTTTAGCATTTCCATTTTAATACATCTCCTATGTAATATTTTAAAACTCCACGCCTGTATGTTGACGTGAAATTTTTGATAGTAACTTGGACTGCGTAAAATTTGATTTATTTTCTTATTGTGAAAACTGAATACTAACCTGCATTTCCAATGCGTAGACGTGCTAAATTCTTATTCAAATAACGGAGTCGAAAAATATCTTTCGGCAGTATCAGGTAAAACAGTTACGACACGCCTGCCTTTTCCAAGCTTTTTAGCAAGACGAATTGCTGCTGCAACGTTTGTTCCGCTGGAAATTCCGCAAAGAATACCTTCCTTAGCGGCTAAATCCTTAGATGCTTGCAATGCTTCTTCGTCTTTTACAATACAGACATCGTTATATATTTTTTGGTTAAGTATCTCAGGAATAATACCGTCGCCAATTCCCATTTGAACGTGTGTACCTATTGAACCGCCGGAAAGTATAGCAGCATTTTCAGGCTCTACCGCCCAAATAAGAATATCGGGATTAGCTTCTTTAAGCACTTCACCTATACCTGTTATAGTACCGCCCGTACCTATTCCTGAACAAAAACCGTGAATTTCACCATTTACCTGCTCAAGTATTTCTTTTGCAGTAGCGCTGCGCTGTATAGCAGGATTAGCGGGATTTTCAAACTGCTGAGGAACAAAAACATTTTTGTTTTCAGCCTTCATTTTAAGAGCTAACTCAAGACATTCTTCGATGCAAAGACCTATATTTCCCGCATCGTGAACAAGAATAACCTCAGCACCGTACTGACGCACAAGAAGTCGTCTTTCTTCACTTACAGAATCGGGCATAATTATTTTCACCTTATAGCCCCTTACTGCACCGACAAGAGCTAAGCCAATTCCTTGGTTACCGCTTGTAGGCTCAACAATAATAGTATCTTTATTTATAAGACCTTTTTGCTCTGCATCACAAATCATATTATAAGCAGTGCGTGTTTTTATTGAACCGCCGACATTGAGTCCTTCAAATTTCACAAGAACTTCAGCGTCATTAGGCCCCGTCATATGATTCAAACGAATTATGGGAGTATTGCCCATAGCTTCTAAAATATTATTGTATATCATCAATAGCTTTAACCTTTCTAAAACAATCTATTATATTATACTAAGAGCGTAAAAAAATGTCAATAAATAAAAATAAAAGAAAGAGGAAACTTATATATTTTTTAAAAATCAGCTTTTGATAATAAAAATGAATGTTGTTTATTGACATAGTGTTATTTTTTAATATAATAAATATAAATGACAATTATTGCAGTTATGTAATGCAAAAAGGATGGTTGAAAAATGGAAAAGTATATTCCTGTTGTGGTCATCAAGGAGTTATCTGAAACTGATAAAATTTTGACTGCACTTAAAAATAACAATATTAATTGTGCGGAAATTACATTCCGTACTGCTTGTGCAGCAGAGGCTATCGCTTATGCAGTAAAAAATTATCCGGATATGGAGGTTGGGGCAGGAACTGTTATCAATGCTGAACAGTGCGAGATGGCACTTGCTGCAGGCGCAACCTTTATCGTATCTCCCGGATTTTCCCCTGCTGTTGCAACTATTTGTAAGGAGAAAAATGTTCCTTATTATCCCGGATGTGTAACTCCTACCGAGATTATGGCGGCACTCGAATTTGGGATTACAACAGTGAAATTCTTTCCGGCAAATGTCTATGGCGGTCTTAAAGCGCTAAAGGCGCTTTCAGCACCATTCCCACAGGTTAAATTTATTCCCACCGGCGGAGTTGATAGAAGCAATATAGATGAATTTTTGGCATTTGATAAAATAGTGGCTATAGGTGGTAGCTTCTTTGTAAAAGAAGCGCTTGAAAAAATGGAGGCAGAAAAATAATGAAAAAAGTAGTTACATTCGGCGAGCTTATGCTTCGTCTTGCGCCTAACGGATATTATAGATTTTTCCAAAATGATCAGATGCAAGCAACATTTGGCGGAGGAGAAGCCAATGTAGCAGTTTCACTTGCTAACTATGGTTTGGATAGCCTTTATGTTACAAAGCTTCCCAAACATGCTATCGGTCAGGCTGCAGTTGATTCACTTCGCCATTTCGGCGTTGATACATCAAAAATAGTTCGTGGCGGTGAGCGAGTAGGTATTTACTATCTTGAAAAAGGAGCCTCACAGCGCGGATCTGTTTGCATTTATGACCGAGCACATTCTGCAATTGCTGAGGCTGTTTCTACTGATTTTGATTGGGATAATATTTTTGAGGACGCAGATTGGTTCCATTTTACAGGAATTACTCCTGCGCTCGGAGGCAATATGGTAGAAATCTGTCGTGAGGCTTGTAAAGCTGCTAAGTCAAAAGGTGTTAAAATTTCTTGCGACCTTAACTATCGTGGGAAATTATGGACAAGAGATGAAGCAAGAAAAGCTATGACTGATTTGTGCCAATATGTAGATGTTTGTATTTCCAATGAAGAAGATGCCAAAGACGTATTTGAAATTGAAGCAGAAAATACAGATATTTACGGCGGAAAACTTAATCATGACGGATATAAGTCTGTTGCAAAACAGCTTTCCGATAAATTTGGTTTTGAAAAAGTAGCTATTACTCTTCGTTCTTCAATTTCTGCCAGCGATAACGATTGGGCGGGAATGCTTTATGACGGAGAAAATTATTGCTTCTCTAAATCTTATCATCTGCATATTGTTGACCGTGTAGGCGGAGGCGACTCTTTCGGCGGCGGACTTATTTATGCATTGCTTAACGGAAAAGATACGCAGTCTGCTATTGAATTTGCAGTTGCGGCATCAGCACTCAAACACTCTGTAGAAGGTGACTACAACCGCGTTAGCGTTTCTGAGGTTGAAAAGCTTGCAGGCGGCGACGGTAGCGGAAGAGTACAAAGATAAGAAGGTTTAAGACGGTTATGGATTGTTTCCATAACCGTTTTCTGCGTATTGGTGAGTTATATCATCAAATAAAAATCCAAGAACCTGAAGTTCTTGGATTTTTGTTGCGAGTGCTTTTAATATCCTCAAGGATAATATAGTAATTGTAAAAAGAAGAGCCTCAACTACGCAAAATGCGTGTCGAGGCTCTCGACTGGTTGGAGTGGCAGGATTCGGACCTGCGGCATCTTGCTCCCAAAGAATTTGGGAGTACCGGTCTCCGCTTATTTCCAGCCGTTTCCGCCCCTTTCCGCTCAGAAACACATCCTTTCCGGCACTCTTACCTCCACTGTTTCCGTGTACTCCGGTCGTGTAAATGGGATAAACTGTGGTCAAGCAAAACACCCCGAATGCAGCTTTCCGCCGCATCCGAGGTGTTTTTTGTCGTCTGTATGGTAACTCTGCCCGCCCCAAAAGTC